>NZ_KB911282.1:0-183713 GCF_000383455.1 Methylobacterium sp. 285MFTsu5.1
TCGCAACCCGCGACGGCCAAGTCCGAAAGAAATTGCGATGCGCCGGTCTGGTGGCCTGAGCGGCGTGCCCAGAACCCGATCCCATCTCGAACTCGGCCGTTAAACACGCCAGCGCCTATGGTACTGTGTCTCAAGACACGGGAGAGTCGGTCGCCGCCAGACCCGCCCATCGCAATCATCATTCCCTCAGCACGAACACCGATCCGGCCCCCGGACACGGCGCACGCTCACACTGAGCCCGCGTCGACCCGGACCAGCCGTACAGACTTGGCGCGGGGTGGAGCAGCCCGGTAGCTCGTCAGGCTCATAACCTGAAGGTCACAGGTTCAAATCCTGTCCCCGCAACCAAATCCGACGCACAGAACCCGCCGCGCTTAACAGCGCGGCGGGTTCTGCGTTGTGGCAGTAAGTCGCGTGGACCCGCTCGTGGCGCGGACACGCTCCGGAACACGGCCTGCCCTCCGCGAGGGGAGGGGAGTCCGAGCACCGCGCCGCCCCGGGTTCGCGGTCTGTGCCGCCTGCATCACGCGCGTCGGAGCCCGTCGTTGACCAGCCTCATCGCGAGCGGCCGAACCGGTTCCCGGGCGCGGTCCCCGGGCCGCGACCTTGGCGGTGTTGGCCTCGCAGGCACCTGGCCTTAAGATGCGGTGGGGTACGTCGTGATACGGCGTGAGGGGGGAGCGGCAATGATCTCACAGGCAGGCGGCACGGCCGACCTCGATCGGAGCTGAAGAGCGCGGTTTGCGCGTCTCCGCTCCCTCTCATCGTGCGGCCCGCCCGGTGATGCGTCGCGCATCGCCGCCGAGGCTGGTCGCCCTGGCCCTGACCCTGCTCATCGCCGTGGGGACTCAACCCGCGCGTGCCTTCGACCTGTTCGGCCTGTTCGGCAGCGAGCCGGAGCCGCCGCCACCGAGCGCGACGGCGCTTCCGTACACGCTGCGGATCACCGGCACGGACGATTCCGACGTGCTGCGGGCCCTGCAGGACACGTCCACCCTCTATCGCCTGCGGCAGGAGCCGCCGCCCGACGGCGAGGGCCTGCTGCGCCGGGCCGAGACCGATCGCGCCAAGCTCGCCGACGTCCTGTCGGGCTACGGCTACTATCAGGGAACGGTCACGATCCGGATCGACGGCGCGCCGGTGCCGGGCCAGGCGGCGTCGGCGGTCGGTGCCGCGGAGGCGTGGCGCAACCGCGGCCTCGTCCCGGTGCGGATCGCGGTCGATCTCGGGCCCCTCTACCAGCTGCGCCGGATCACCGTGCGCGATCCGGCGGGCAACCCGTTCCCGGACTCCGCGCTACCCGCGCGGGTCACCCGCGTCGACGACGACGTTCCCGCGCGCTCGGCCACGGTGCTGGCGCGGGAAGCGCAGATCGTCGACCAGTTCCGCGCGCAGGGCCATCCCTTCGCCAAGGTGATCGCGCGCGACCCCGTGGTGGACGATTCCGCCCACGTCATGGACGTGACCTTCACGGTGGCGCCGGGCCCGGTGGCCGGACTCGGCCCGGTCGCCATCAGCGGAGCGCCGGGCATCGACCCGGCCACCATCCGCTCCTTCATCTACGCCGAGCCGGGCGACCCGTACTCGCCCCAGGCGGTGGCGGCGATCCGCCGGTCGGTGGCGCGGATCGAGGGGATCGGCGGCGTGCGGGTCCGCGAGGGCACGACCCTCGACGCCGACGGGAACCTGCCGCTGTTCGTCGCGGTCACCGAGCGCGAGCGCAACCTCGTGGGCGTCTCGGCGCGCTACTCCACCGTCGACGGGCCGGGCGTGCGGGCCTACTACGCCAACCGCAACCTGTTCGGTGGCGGCGAGTCCTTCAGGGTGGACGCCGACATCTACTACCTGGGCCTCGGGAACGACCCGTTCGCCAACCAGCGCAAGCTCGCGGGGATCGGCACGAACGGCCTCGGCGGCCGCCTCTCTGCGACCTACGTCCAGCCGGCCCTGTGGGGGACGCGCAACGACTTTCTCGCCAACGCCTTCATCACCCGCGAGGTGCAGCAGAGCTACCTCGTGGATGGCGGGGGCGTCTCGGGGGCGATCCGCCACCGGTTCTCGGACACGTTCTCGGCGCAGATCGGGCTCGACGCGCAGGCGGGCCGGTCGAAGGACGCCCTCGGCACGGTCAATTACCGGCTGATCGGCGTGCCGGCCTCGGTGACCTACGATTCCACCGACAGCCTCCTCGACCCGACCCGGGGCGTCCGGGCCATCGCGTCGCTGGCGGTCTATCCCGGCGCGATCTCCTCGCCCGGCATCGTCGTGGCCAAGGCGCAGGGATCGACCTACTACGCCCTGGACGACGAGGCCCGCGTGATCCTGGCCGGCCGCGTCGGCTTCGGCTCGGTCTCGGGCGCGCCGCTGGGGGAGATCCCCGACAATTTCAGGTTCTTCGCGGGCGGCGGCGGCTCGGTCCGCGGCTACCCGTACCGGACCCTCGGGCCGATCGGTCCCTTCAACCTGCCGATCGGCGGCCGCAGCCTGCTGGAGGCCTCGCTCGAGGCGCGCATCAAGGTCACCGACACGATCGGCGTCGTGCCGTTCTTCGACGCGGGCACCGCCTTCGCCTCGGCGACGCCGGATTTCGATGAGAAGATCCGCAAATCCGTGGGCATCGGCCTGCGCTACTACACCGGCATCGGGCCGATCCGCGCGGACGTCGCCTTCCCGCTCGACCCCTACAAGGGCGGACACGTGCGTCCCGCCGTACTGTATCTCAGCCTGGGGCAGGCGTTCTGAATGGTGTTCCGAACCGGACTCACGCCGCGCACCGCGCGTCCGACCGCCCGTCCCGGCCGGTGGAGCCTGGCGCTCGTCCTGGTCTGCCTCGCCCTGCTGCCCTGGACCCTCGCGGCGACGCGCGCCGACGAGGGCGACAAGTCCGTCCTCGGCGGCCTCCTGTCCCGCGCCCTGTCGACGCCCTCGTCGCGGGTGGCGATCGGCGCCATCGACGGCGCCCTGTCCTCGGACGCGACCATCCGGGACGTGGCGATCAGCGACCGCGACGGCGTCTGGCTGAAGCTCGACCGGGCCCGCATCGTCTGGCGGCGGCTGGCCCTCCTGTCGGGACGGCTGGAGGTCGACAGCCTCGAGATCGGGCATCTCGACGTGCTGCGCCGGCCGATACCCGGACCGCCGCCGCCCGAGGCCAAGCCCGACGGGCGGCTCCTCCCGGACCTGCCGGTCAAGGTCGAGATCAAGGGCTTCAAGCTGGCCGAGCTGACCCTGGGCGAGGCGGTGGCCGGGCAGCCGGCGCGGCTGTCGGCGGAGGGCCGGGCGAAGCTCGGCGCCGCCAGCGAGGGGCTCGACCTGCAGGCGAGGGCGCAGCGCCTCGACGCGCCGGGCCGCTTCCTGCTGTCGCTGCTGTTCGTGCCGAACGGCGAGCGGCTGGAACTCAAGGCGAACCTGGTCGAGCCGGCGGGCGGCCTGCTCTCGAAGGCCGCCAACCTGCCCGGCACCCCGCCGATCGACTTCGCGCTCGACGGGACCGGGACACTGGATGCCTGGGGGGCCAAGCTCGACTTCACGGCCGGTCCCGACATCGGCGCCAGGGGCGGGGCGAAGATCTCCCGCATCGGGGCCGAGCGGCGCCTCGCCCTCGACCTCGCGGCCCGGATCGAGGGGCTGATGCCCGGTCCGGCGGCGGCGGTCTTCGCCGGCACCACCAAGCTCGACGGCGGCCTCGCCTTCGCGGATAGCGGCGCCTTCCGGATCGACCGGCTGGAGCTGACCTCCCGCACGGCGCGCCTGACGGCCGGCGGCAGCCTCACCCGCGACCGGATCGCCGACCTGACGCTGCAGGCGCGCGCCCTGCCGACGGAGGGCGACGTCACCCGGGCCGGCGAGGCCGAGATCGGCAAGCTCGTCTTCGACGGCAGCCTCAAGGGACCGCTGGCGGCGCCCACCGTCCGGGGCCGTCTCGACGCGGCCGCCCTGCGCAGCCGCGATTCCAGCCTCGACCGGATCGAGGCCAGCCTCGGCATCGACCCGCAGGGCGAGCCGTCGGCGCAGCGTTTCGCCATCGCGGCGGACGGCCGGGTCGACGGGCTGAAGCTCGCCGACCCGGCCCTGCGTCGGGCGATCGGCAGCCGGGCCACCGTGACGCTCCGGGCCTCGGCCGGCGCCGACGGCGTTCTCGATATCGCGGCGCTCAACCTCGATTCCGACACGGCGCGGGCCGCCTATGCCGGCCGGGTCGGCCAGAACACCCTGACCGGCACCGTGGACGCGGCGCTGCCGGACCTCTCCGTCTTCTCGGGCCTCGCGGGCCAGGGTCTCGCGGGCAGCCTCGACGCCAAGGCGCGGCTCAGCGGCGATCCGGCGCGCAAGGCCGTCGCCGCCGACCTCGCCGTGACGACGAGCGGCGTCGTCACCGGGGTCCGGGCGGCCGACCGCACCCTCGGCCCCGCGCCGAGCCTCCAGGGGCGCGTCTCCCAGACCTTCGACGGGTACGGCTTCGACCATCTGCGCCTGGAAGGCTCCGGCGTCACCGCGACCCTGCAGGGCGAGGCGACGGCGACCCGCGCGGACGTCACCGGCAGGATCGACCTCAAGAGCCTCGCGGATCTCGACGGGCGCCTCACCGGCAGGGCGGGCGTCGACGCGCGCCTGACCGGATCCCTCGAGCATCCGGACGTGACCGCGACCCTGACGGCGCCCTCCGCCACGGCGGCCGGCAAGCCGATCCGGGACCTGCGCGTCGAGGCGGTCCTGCGGGACGCGCTCCTCGCGCCGGACGGCACGGTCCGGCTCGGCGGCGATGTCGGCGGCAAGCCGCTGACCGGCGGCGCGCACCTCGCGCGCGTCGGCGGGGACTGGGTCCTCGACCGGCTCGGCCTCGATCTCGGCTCGGTCTCCGTCGCGGGCCAGGCGACGGTCGCGGCCGACACGTGGCTGTCGGCCGGCGCGCTCACCGTGCGGGCCGGCGACCTGACGGACATCGCGCCCCTGGTCCCGGAACCGGTCGCGGGCCGCCTCGACGCCGCGCTGACCCTCGCCCGCGACGGCGGGCGCCAGGACGTGACCGTCCGTGCCACCGGGGCCGGTCTCCGCTACGGCGAGACCGCCCTCGCGCGGCTCGACGCGGACCTCTCGGGACGAGACCTGCGCGCCCACCCGGTCCTCGACGGGCGCGTCGAGGCCGACCGGCTCGTGGCCGCCGGCCAGCAGGTCGACACGATCCGGCTCCTCGCGAACGGCACGCCCGCCTTCAGCGACGTGAGCCTCACCGCCCGGGCGCGCGGCTTCACGCTCGACGGTGCCGCGCGGGTCGTCCCGGCCGCGGACACGCGGATCGAGATCCAGCGCCTGTCAGCGGCCCGCGGCAACGACCGCTTCGCCCTCACCGGGCCGGCGGCGATCACCCTCCGGGACGGCGGCGCGGTGATCGACGGCCTGTCGATCGCGGCGGGCTCCGGCCGCGTCACGGTCGCGGGCCGCGCCGGGCGGGATCTCGACCTCAAGGTGGCGATCCGGTCGCTGCCCCTGTCGCTCGCCCGAATCGCCGCACCGAGCCTCGCCCTCTCGGGGACCCTGGACGGGGAGGCGGATCTCCGCGGCCGCGCGACGCGGCCGGAGGGGCGCTACGCGGTCAGCGTCGCCAAGCTCGTCGCCCCGCAGACGCGGCAGGCCGGCTTGCCGGCGATCGACGCGACCGCCAAGGGCACGCTGTCGGACGGGCAGGCGAGCCTGGACGGGCGGGTCACGGCCGGGCGCGGCGTCGCCCTGACGGTCTCCGGGTCGCTGCCCGTGGAGGCCGGGGGTCCGCTGGACCTGCGCGCGCGCGGGACGCTCGACGCCGCCCTCGCCAATTCCCTCCTGAGCGTCGGCGGCCAGAGCGTCACCGGCAAGATCGCCATCGACGGCGGCGTCACCGGCACGCTCGCGGCGCCGCGGGCCCAGGGCGCGGCGGTGCTGAGCGGCGGGAGTTTCACCGATCCGCTGAACGGGCTCCGCTTCACCGGGATCGAGGGCCGCGTCACCGGCCGCGGCGACAGCGTCGTGGTCGAGCGCCTGACCGCGACCGCCCGCAACGGCGGTCAGGTCTCCGTAACCGGCCGCGTCTCCCTCGCGCCCGACTTCCCGGGCAATTTCCACGTCGTCGCCGACAAGGCCGAACTCGTCTCGAGCCCTCTGATGACGGCCGTGTCGAGCGTCGACATCACGCTGGCGGGGCCGCTGGCGCGGACGCCGCGGATCGCCGGCCGGGTGAACGTCGTGTCGATCGACGTCGCGGTTCCGGACCGGCTGCCGGCCACTATCCGGCCGCTGCCGGGCGTCCGCCACGTCAACACGCCGCCGGCCCTGAAGGCGCGCCTGGCGCAGCGGGCGGAGCGGAAGGCCGCGACCCGGTCCGGGCGACGGGGCGGGAAGCCGGCCGTCCCGTTCGACGCCACCCTCGACGTGACGATCGACGCGCCGAGCCGCATCTTCGTGCGCGGGCGCGGCATCGACGCGGAACTCGGCGGTGCGCTGCGCGTCACCGGCACCTCCGCGTCGCCCAACGCCAACGGCGCGTTCTCGCTGCGGCGCGGACAGTTCGAGCTCGTCGGCCAGCGCCTGGATTTCAGCCGCGGCCGGCTGACCTTCGCCGGCAGCCTGACCACGCCGGAGCTCGATTTCGTCGCCGAGACCAAGGCCACCGACGTGACCGCCCGCATCGCGGTCTCGGGCTTCGCGGACGCGCCGCAATTCTCCCTGACCTCGGATCCGGTCCTGCCGCAGGACGAGATCCTGTCGCGGATCCTGTTCAAGAAGGCCTCGGCCGGCCTGTCGCCGTTCCAGGCGCTGCAGCTCGCCCAGGCGGTCGCCCAGCTCTCGGGGGGCGCCGCCGGTCCGGACGTGTTCGAGCAGGCGCGCAAGAGCCTCGGCCTCGACAGCCTCGACGTCTCCACCGGCGCGAGCGGCGGGCCGGCGATCGGCGCCTCGCGCTACATCTCGGATCGGGTCAGCGTCGGCGTGAAGGCCGGGGCGAAGCCCGCCGACACCGCCGTCGGGGTCGACTTCGACGTCACCCGCCGGATCAAGCTGAAGGGCGAGGCCGGGACCGACGGCCGCACCAGCCTCGGCGTCGGCGCCGAGTACGAGTGGTAGCCGGCACGGTCACACAGCCGCCCGTTCCACCGCGCCCGCGGGGCTGCGGGATCGACACGCCCGGTCAATGGTTTAGGTTCGGGACGAGCGGCCGCCAGGGCCGCCGATCGGGCGGGAAACACCACGGGCGATGGACGAGCTTTTCGAGACCGATGACGATCCGCCGGTTCCGGAGGGCGGCCTTATCCGCAAGCTCCCGATCATCAACAGGCGGGGCCTCCACGCCCGCGCCTCCGCGAAGTTCGTGCAGACCGTGGAGCGCTACGACGCCGCCGTGACGGTCACCCGGGCCGGCGAGACAGTCGGCGGACGCTCGATCATGGGCCTGCTGACGCTCGGCGCCGCCATGGGCACACGCATCGCCGTCACCGCCGTCGGCCCGGACGCGGAGAGCTGCCTCGACGCCATCGAGGCCCTGCTGGCCAACCGCTTCGGCGAGGACGAGTAGCGTCTAGGCCGTCGCCTTGCCCGGCCACGCGCACAGGTCGGAGACCGGGCACCGGGGGCAGGCGGGCTTCCGGGCCGTGCAGGTGTCGCGCCCGTGCCGGAACAGCCAGACATGGGCGTTGTCCTTGAACGCGTCCGGCACGACTCGGGCGAGGCCGTCGGCCACCGCGTCGACGGTCGCGGCCGGGGCGAGGGGGATCCGGTTCGCGATCCGGAAGATGTGGGTGTCGACCGCGATCACCGGCTCGTGGAAGGCGAAGTTCGCCGTGACCTCGGCGCTCTTCCGGCCGATCCCCGGCAGGCGGCGCATCTCCGCGGCGCTGCGCGGGACGGCGCCGCCGTGCTCCGCGAGCAGGACCGCCGACAGCCTGACGATGTTGCGCGCCTTGGAGGGCCCGAGCCCGACCGGCCGGACGATCTCGGTGATCCGGGCCTCCCCCAGGGCCGCCATGGCGGCGGGATCGCGGGCCTCGGCGAACAGCGCGTCCGCGATCCGCGAGACGGTCGGGCCGGTGGACTGGGCCGAGAGCAGCACGGTCACGAGCAGGCGGAACGGGTCGGTGCGGTCGAATCCGGCCTTCGGATCCGGGTCCCGCTCGGCGAGGCGCGCGAGGATGGCGGCCACCCGGTCGGCCTCGCCCGCCCCGCGCGAGCGCGGCACAGTCTGTGCGGCCGCCTTCCGGCGCGGAGCGGGTCGAACGCCGTGGGGCAGGTCGCGGGTCATGTCGGCCAGCTAGGGTTCGCCGCCCCCGTCGACAGGCGCCCCGGACGCGGCGGATTGACCGCTCACCGACCACTCAGGCCCGGGCGCGGCGCCAGGGCACCGCGTTGGCGCCGGCGCACAGGTGGAGCGTCCCGGCGACCACCGCGCCGGCCCGCCGGCGGAACTCGACCCGCAGCGCGCCGCGGCGGGCGAACAGCCGGGTGACCACACGCACCAGCGACGCCTCGGCCGGATCGGCGATGATCGGCCGCGCGGCCGTGCGGGCGTCGAGGGCGAGGAAGGTCTCGACGGCGTCGCGGACCGCTTCCGGCTCGGTGACGGCGAGCATCTCGGTCTCCGCGGGCTCCCAGCCCTCGGGACGCACGCCGAGCAGGTTCCCGGCCGGGATCGGCCGGGAACGCGCCGGGCGGCTGGCCGCCAGGACGGGGCGCCGCGGCTCCGGATCCGGGGCGGGTGCGGACTGGCCGACGAGTCGGAGCGGGCGGCGCAGCGCCCCGAGCCGCTCCCGCAGCGCCCGGTCGACGGCCTCCGCGGCCGCGCGCTCCACGAGGGCAGCCGCGTCGGGCTCGGCGAGCTGCCAGGGCCGGGCGCGGCGGCCCCAGACCGGATGCGGCATCGCCAGCGGGACCACGCCGCGCAGGGTCTCGTGGCCGTCGCGCGCGTCGCGGCTCCAGGCGAGGGCGACGGCGACGGGACGACCGGCCGGGCGGTGCTGGGCGAGCGGGAGAAGGTGGTCCGGGTCGCGCAGCGGGTCGGTCACCGCGTTGCGCACCAGCATGGCCCGCCACGCGGCGACGGAGGCCGCGTCGACGGCACCGGGTCGCCGCAGATCGACCCGCCAAGTCCCGGTCTCGGCGCCGTCCTCGGCGCCGTCCTCGGCACCGGCTCCGGCTTCCGGATCCGCCGCGCGGTCCGGCCGCTCGGTGAGCCCGCCCTGTATCACGGTGAAGCGTCGCGCCATCCGCGTGTCCTGCCTCTCGACGACCCGTCCCGATCCGGGACGATCCGGCGCCTCCGGGGCGCCCTTCGCGTCGAGGGCTTCAAGGACGGTGCCGACCGCCGGCGTCAGGGGCCGGGGATCGCCAGGGGATTGTCGGTCAGGGCGGCGGCATCCGGCGCGTCGACCCGGGGGCGGCCGAGGAAGGCGTCCCAGAGCTGGCGCACGAAGGCCGGATCGAGGTCGCGCAGGATCAGGACGAGGCGCGAGGTGTGGTCGGGATCCGGCCAGGCCGGCAGGGTGACCGGCGCGTGGAACACGTGCTGGACGCCGTGGACGACGAGGGGCCGCTCGGGATCGTCGGCGAGGGCGACGAGGCCCTTGAGCCGGAGCAGCTTCGGCCCGTGGCCGGAGCGCAGGAGATCCATGAACATCTCGAAGGCGGGGCGCGGCACGGGCGCCGCGCTGGTCAGGCAGATCGCCCGGATCGACGCGTCGTGGCGGTTCACGTCGGCGTGGCGGTGATGCGCCTGCTCCAGCGCCGCGTCGCCGAGCCACGCGCGCACGTCGGCGGTCTTGCCGTCGAGGCCGAACAGGCCGCCGAGGAGCGTGTCCGCGGGGGCGTCGGGCGCGACGATCGGGGCGGCCGGGTTGAGCGCCGCGAGGCGCGCGCGGATCCCCGAGAGGTCGCCCGCGAGGTCGGCCTTGGTCAGCACGATCCGGTCGGCGACCGCGGCCTGCCGCAGGGCTTCCGGATGGGCGTCGAGGGTCGCGGCGCCGGTGGACGCGTCCACCACCGTCACCACGGCCTGGAGACGGTACCGCAGCACCAGATAGGGATGGTAGATCAGCGCGTGCAGGATCGGCGCCGGATCGGCGAGGCCCGTCGTCTCGATCACGACCCGGCGGAACGGCCGGATCCGGCCGTTGTCGCGCTTGCGCAGCAGATCCTCAAGGGTCGCGATCAGGTCGCCCCGCACCGTGCAGCACAGGCAGCCGGCGCCGAGCAGGATCATGTCCTCGTCGACGGTCTCGATCAGCAGGTGGTCCAGGCCGATCTCGCCGAACTCGTTGACGATCACCACCGTGTCGGCGAGCGCGGGATCGCGCAGCAGCCGGTTCAGCAGGGTGGTCTTCCCGGCTCCGAGGAAGCCGGTGAGCACGGTCAGCGGGATGGGCTCCGGGCGGCGCGGGTCCGGAGCGGGGGCGGGGGTCTCTGACAGAGGCGGCGACATGGGCGACGAAGTGGGGTGTGGCGGCCTCCGCGGCAACGCGGCGGTGCGCCGAGCACCGGAGTGGGCCTACTCGTCGGCCGCCGCCTTCTTGGCGGCCGGCTTCCTGGCCGGGGCCTTGGCCGCCGCCTTGTGGGACGTCGTATCGGCCTTGGCGGGCACCGGCTTGTGGGCGGCCGCCTTCGGAGCCGGCTTGGTCAGGCCCTTCCCGGGCTTGGCCTCCGGCATCCCGGGCGTGACGTCCGACGTGTAGGCGCTGGCGTTCCGCGGCACGCCGTGGCCCGGCTTCGCGGCGACCTTGGGAGCGGATTTAGCGGCCGCCTTCGCGGCCTCGGCGCGCTCCAGGCGCGCCGCGCGCGCCTGCTTGGCCGCCTCGAGGGCCGCCGCGCGCTTGGCCTTGGCAGCCTCGAGCTTGGCGGCGCGGGTGTTGGCGGCGGCGGCCTTCTGCTCGGCCTCCTGCGCCTCGAGGATCTGCTGGCCCTCGGCCGGGTTGCGACCGACCCAGACGGCGATCGGCTGGAGCGGCGCCCGCGGCGGCAGGGACCGCGCCCGGAGGGCCGGGTTGGAGAACGCGGCGAGCGCCAGCGCCGGCGAGTTCGCCGCCGAGCCGCCGATCAACTGCGCGGCCGAACCGGGGGCGCTCAGCGCGCCGGGACCGTCCTCGATGGCCGGGGGCTTCTTGCCGCCGCACACGAAGGGACGCATGTCCGGCGGCGCCGGGATCGCGGAGGCCGGCAGCGCGTCGAGGGTCGGGCTGGTCCAGCCGGCGCTCTGGCCGAAGGCGTAGTCGAACAGGTCGGCGGTCTTCACGTCGCGCTCGCGCGGGGTCGGCTGCCCCATCACGATGGTGACGATCCGCCGGCCGTTGCGCGTGGCGGTCGCCACGACGTTGAAGCCGCCCGAGCAGATGAAGCCGGTCTTCATCCCGTCCGTGCCGGGATAGCGCCCGAGCAGCCCGTTGTGGTTCGCCATCACGGCGCGGCCGAACTGGATCGCCGAGATCGAGAACAGGTCGTGGGAATCCGGGAAGTCGCGGATCAGCGCCCGGGCGAGGACCGCCATGTCGCGGGCGGAGGTCCACTGGCGCGGGTCGGGCAGGCCGTTCGGGTTGAACCAGCGGCTGTCATGCATGCCGATCCGCTGCCCGGTCTCGTTCATCAGCGCGGCGAAGTTCTCGACGGATCCCCCGAGCGACTCGCCGATCGCGTAGGCGACGTCGTTCGCCGACTTGACCATGATGATCTTCAGGGCGTTGTCGAGGGTGAGCTGCGTGCCCGGCTTGAAGCCCATCTTCGAGGGCGGCTCGGCGGCGGCGGCGGCCGAGATGGTGATCATCGAGTCGAGCGAAACCTTGCCCTGGCGGACGAGGTCCAGTGCGACGTAGGTCGTCATCAGCTTCGTGATCGAGGCCGGGTACCAGGGGTCGGTCGGCGCCTGCGCGTAGATGACCTTGCCCGAATCCACGTCGGCCACGAGGATCGGCACCGTCACGGCGTTCGCGGCGCCGATCCCGACGAGGCCCGCCCCGAGCAGACCCGTCAGCGCCGCAAGCCCGACGGTGAGGCGTCGGTAGAGAGAAGAGGACATTCGAGCCCGACTCGTCAGAGGATCGCCTGGATCGACGCCCTGGGGGCGTCGGATTTCCGGCCGGCCAGCCGGAGAGTGGCGCAGCCCGGACGGCCGAAAGGCGATCGCCGGACTGCATCTCGGCATGAACGAGCCTACCGTGGCAAGAGCAAGGCGAGATCACATCGCGGGTCTGCACGGCGCGGTTGTCGGTGGCCCGCGCGGGCGGCACGGCTTATGTGCAGGCCGGGCGCGCAAGCCGGATCGCGCGCGACGGTGACTGGGACGGTTGTGGCTTACGCGGTCAAGGAGATCTTCCACACGCTCCAGGGCGAGGGCGCGCAGGCGGGCCGTGCCGCCGTGTTCTGCCGGTTCGCCGGATGCAACCTCTGGTCCGGGCGCGAGGCCGATCGCGCCGCCGCGGCCTGCCGGTTCTGCGACACCGATTTCGTCGGGATGGACGGGGAGGGCGGCGGGCGCTTCGCGGACGCGGCCTCCCTCGCCGACGCGATCGCCGCCACCTGGGCGGGCGGCGCCGCGAACCGCTACGTTGTCTTCACCGGCGGCGAGCCGCTGCTCCAGCTCGACACGCCGCTGATCGAGGCCGTCCACGCGGCCGGGTTCGAGATCGCCATCGAGACCAACGGCACGCTGCCGGCGCCCCCGGGGATCGACTGGATCTGCGTCAGCCCCAAGGGGAGCAACGCCCTCGCACAGGTCTCCGGCCACGAGCTGAAGCTCGTCTACCCGCAGGCGGATGCCGATCCCGCGGCCTTCGTGGATCTCGCCTTCCAGCACCGCTTCCTCCAGCCCATGGACGGCCCCGACCGGGTCGCCAGCACTGAGGCGGCGATCGCCTATTGCCGCCGGGACGCCCGCTGGCGGCTCTCGCTGCAGACCCACAAGATGATCGGCATTCCCTGAGGGGCCTGGATTTGGTCCCGGGATTGGGTTCGGACGAAGTGATCGCCAAGCCGGTGCCGCACGAGGCGCCGGTCCCCTCTCCCGTGCGGGAGAGGGACAGGGTGAGGGATCAGGGCCATCCGGACGAGTCGCGGCCTGTCGGCAACCCGAGAGCGCGCCTGATCCTGAAGCTTCTCGTCCCTCACCCCGACCCTCTCCCGCACGGGAGAGGGGGTTACGGCGCGGTTGTCTCGACCGGGATCGCCGTCTCTCCGAACCGTCAGGACGCGATCGGGGACGGCACTACCTGACGATAGCCCTCCGCTGGGCGCGCGCCGCGCGGATCGCCGAGCGCGCGAACCGTCCGCCCGCGCGCGGCGGATCGGGATCCTGGCCGTCCAGCACGGCGCGGCGCAGGGCCGCCAGCGCGGGATCGCCCCATCGGTCGAGGACGCGTCCGAACGCGGCGTGGCGCCCGGCATCGAACGGGACCGGTCGCCCGGCCCCGTCCCGCGCGGGATGGGCCGGATGCAGCGTCCCGCAGGGGATCCAACCCGGCGGGATCGGCGCGGTGGCCGCGTGCGTGCGTGCGAGTCGCAGGAGTTGCGGCAGCAGGTGGCACCGCGGCCCGGGCCCCGCGGCCGCCCGATCCGCCTCCGGCGCGAAGACCTCGACGCGACCGATGCGGGTGATGACGATCTGGTCCAGGCTCGAGATGACAGCGGACGGCATCGCCGCGGCGCCGGCGGCGAGGAGCGGTCGGCCCGCCAGCGCCCGCAAGCGGGCGATCCGCGCGGGGTCGGCGGTCCGGAGGCAGGCATCCGCGGCGCGCAGACCGAGGCCGAGATCGAACAGGCGCGCGGCGCGGTCCTCCGGCCGGATTGCCGCCTCGTCGGGACCCAGTTCGGTCAGAACGGTGCGCCGGCCCATCGCGCAGGCGGCCGCGGGAAGGCAGAGCGCGACCGCCTGGCTCCAGCCGTCGGCGAAGCCGGTCTCGTAGGCGAACGGCCTGAGATCCGGATGCGCCCGGACCGCGAGCGCGCCGCGGGCCGTGCGGAGCCCGATCGCGTCGTCCTCGAGGGGCCGTGCCGGCTCGTCGGGTTCCCGCGCGAACACGGCGGCGGCTCCGTAGCCGCCGAGGCTCCACGTGCAGGCCGGATCGGCCAGCTGGGCACGCAGCAGGCCGTCCACCGCGGGTCCGGCTCCGCCCGTCATCGGCTTCCCTCGTGCACGCCACCGCAGCCCGCACGCCTTGACACGGACGGCGAATGACCGGAAGTCGCGGTGCATCACCGAGGTTGTGGTCGGCGAGGCGGGCGCGCGACCCGGAACGACCGACGCGGAGACGTCCGCTGGACCTCGCGACGGGATCCGCAAGAAGGGCGCTGGCATGGACGTCATCGAGACCGAGATCCCGGACGTGAAGCGCATCGTCCTGAAGCGCTTCGGCGACGCGCGGGGCTGGTTCTCGGAGACCTTCCGGGCCGACACCCTGGCGCGGGCCGGCATCACCACGCCGTTCGTGCAGGACAACCAGTCCTTCTCGGCCCCGCAGGGGACGGTCCGCGGCCTGCACTTCCAGATCGCCCCCCGCGCGCAGGCCAAGCTGATCCGCGTGCTGCAGGGCGCGATCCTCGACGTCGCGGTCGACATCCGCAGCGACTCGCCGACCTACGGGAAGTACGTCGCCGTCACGCTCGACGCCGAGAACGGCGAGCAGCTCTACATCCCGCACGGCTTCGCGCACGGCTTCTGCACCCTGACGCCCGACGTCATGGTCGCCTACAAGGTCGACGACTACTACAGCCCCGAGCACGACCGGGCGCTGTTCTGGAACGATCCAGCGATCGGGATCCCGTGGCCGGTCTCCGGCGAGGCGGCGATCCTGTCCGACAAGGATCGCCGGGCGCCGAAGCTCGCCGATCTCGGCCGCGTCTTCTGAAGAGCGCGGCCCGGCCGCAATTTTGTCACGACGGCCGGTCTTAGGCTGCCCCGGCTTTCTCAGTTCTCGATCGATCCGAAGAGGTAATCCACCATGCGCATCCTGGTGACCGGAGGCTGCGGCTTCATCGGCTCGGCGCTGGTGCTGCACCTCGTCAACGATCTCGGCCACGACGTCTGCACCCTCGACGCGATGACCTACGCGGCCAACCCGGTCTCGCTGGCGCCGCTCGCCGACAACCCGCGCCATCGCCTGGTCGAGGCCGACATCTGCGACCGCGCCGCCGTGCAGAAGGCCTACGCGGACTTCAAGCCCGAGGCGGTGATGCACCTGGCCGCCGAGAGCCACGTCGACCGCTCGATCACCGACCCGGGCGCCTTCGTGCGCACCAACGTGATCGGCACGCAGACCATGCTGGACGGCGCCCGCGGCCATTACGAGACCCTGCCGGAGGCCGAGAAGAAGACCTTCCGCTTCCTCCACGTCTCCACCGACGAGGTCTACGGCTCGCTGCCGCCGGACGCGTTCTTCACGGAGGAGAGCCGCTACGATCCGCGCTCGCCCTACTCGGCCTCGAAGGCGGCCTCTGACCACCTCGCCCGCGCCTGGCACGAGACCTACGGGCTACCGGTCCTAGTGACCAACTGCTCGAACAATTACGGGCCGCGCCACTTCCCCGAGAAGCTGATCCCGCTGATGATCCTCAACGCCCTCGAGGGCAAGAAGCTGCCCGTCTACGGCGACGGCCTGAACGAGCGCGACTGGATCCACGTGGAGGACCACGCCAAGGGCCTCGTCGCCGTGCTGGAGCGCGGCCGGATCGGCGAGACCTACCTGCTCGGCGGCCGCGCGGTGCGCAACAACCTCGCGGTGGTCAAGGCGCTGTGCGCGGCCTTCGACCGGCTCCGCCCGCAGGGCGCCCCGCACGAGCAGCTGATCAGCTTCGTGGCCGACCGCCCGGGCCACGACCGGCGCTACGCGATCGACTGCACCAAGGCCGAGACCGAGCTCGGCTGGCGCCCGCAGAAGACCTTCGAGCAGGCGCTTGAGGAGACCGTGGCGTGGTACCTCGGCAACGAGGGCTGGTGGCGCCCGATCCGCGAGGGCCGCTACAAGGGCGAGCGCCTGGGGCTCAACGGCTGATGGACGTCCTCGTCCTCGGCGGCGCCGGCCAGGTCGGCACCGAGTTGCAGGCCCTGATGTGGCCGGACGGCGTCACCGTCCACGCGCCGGGCCGCGCGGACCTCGACATCACCGACGCGGACGCCGTCGCGGCGGCGCTCGCCGCCCGCGCCTACCGGGCGGTGATCAACACCGCCGCCTACACGGCGGTCGACAAGGCCGAGTCCGACGTCGTCGCGGCGTGGCGCCTCAACGCGCTGGCCCCGGCGATCCTGGCGGCCGCGACCGCCGCCAAGCGAATCCCGCTGGTGCACGTCTCGACCGACTACGTCTTCGCCGGGACCAAGCCCGACGGGGCCTACGCGCCCGACGCGCCGATCGACCCGCAGAGCGTCTACGGTGCCAGCAAGGCCGCCGGCGAGCTGGCGGTGCGCACCGGCAACCCGCGCCACGCCATCGTGCGGACCGCCTGGGTGGTGAGCCCGCACCGGGGCAACTTCGTCAAGACGATGCTGCGGCTCGCGGCGGAGCGCGACGCGCTGACCGTGGTGAACGACCAGCATGGCTGCCCGACCTCGGCCGCCGACCTCGCCGCGGCCCTCGCGACGATCGCGCAGGCCATGGCCGCGGATCCGGAGGCGCCGACCGGCACGTTCCACTGCGTGAACCGGGGCGACACCACGTGGTGCGGCTTCGCCGAGGCGATCGTGGCGGGCTCGGCCCGGCGCGGCGGGCGCTCCGTGCCGGTCAAGGGCATCCCGACCTCCGCCTACCCGACACCGGCCCGGCGGCCGGCCAATTCGCGCCTGTCCACCGACAGCCTCAACGAGGCCTACGGCATCGCGCCGCGGCCCTGGCAGGCGGCGCTCGACGACATCCTGGACCGGCTCGTCGGGCCGGTCTCAGAGGGAGTTTCCAAGCCATGAAGGGCATCGTTCTGGCCGGCGGATCCGGCACGCGCCTGCACCCGGCCACGCTGTCGATCAACAAGCAGCTCCTGCCGGTCTACGACAAGCCGATGATCTACTACCCGGTCTCGGTGCTGATGCTCGCCGGCATCCGCGAGATCCTGATCATCTCGTCGCCGGAGCACCTCGACAACTACAAGCGCCTGTTCGGCACCGGCGAGCAGTTCGGCCTCAAGTTCTCCTACGCCCTGCAGCCGCGGCCGGAGGGCCTCGCCCAGGCCTTCGTGATCGGGCGCGACTTCGTCGGCGACGACGACGTGGCGCTGATCCTCGGCGACAACCTGTTCTTCGGCGCCGGCATGGGCGAGCTCCTGGAGCGCGCGTCGAGCCGCAAGCAGGGCGCGACCGTCTTCGCCTACCACGTCGACAACCCCCAGGCCTACGGCGTCGTCAACCTCGACAAGTCGGGGCGGCCGACGAAGATCGTCGAGAAGCCGCAGAACCCGGAATCGACCTGGGCGGTGACCGGCCTGTACTTCTACGACAACCAAGTGCTCGACATCGCCGCCGACGTGAAGCCCTCGGCCCGGGGCGAGCTGGAGATCACCAGCGTCAACGAGGCCTACCTGCAGCGCGGCCAGCTGCACGTGGAGCGCATGTCGCGCGGCTACGCGTGGCTCGACACCGGGACCCACGACAGCCTGCTGGAGGCGAGCGAGTTCGTCCGCACCCTGCAGAACCGGCAGGGCCTGCAGGTGGCGTGTCTGGAGGAGATCGCCTACCTGCAGAAGTTCATCACCCGCGACCAGCTCGTGGCCCGCGGCGAGATGTTCGCCAAGACCAATTACGGGCAGAACCTGCTGCGCCTCTCCCGCGAGAGCGAGGACGACCTGCGCCTGCGCCGCGGCAAGTAGCGTCGTCGGCGGCACCCGGGCGCTGCCCCCTTATCGGGGGGCGCAGCCGATGCAGATGCCGCGCATGAGCTTGTCGTTCTCCGCCTCGCGCGGCGTCCGCACGCGCCGGTCGTCCGGCGTCTCGGCACCGGCGCCGCGGCTCGGCGGCATGACGCGGCCGACCGACGAGGTGTTGGGGGCGGTCGCCGTGGAGGCGGGGCCGCCGCCGGTGCCGGTCTGGGCCTGGGCCAGCGCGGGGCCGGTCGCCAGGACCGGCAGGAGGAGCGCGAGGCCGAGGGCGGTGAGGGGGCGGGTCATGGGTGCGGAACTCCGTGCCGGGCCATAACGCGGGTGTGACCGTCCGGTTCGATCGGGCCGCGCGATCCCCACCTTTGTTCGCCTTTGCAGACGCGATGCGGCGCCGTATCAGGGGCCGCGTTCCCGCCGCCGCCATCCTGATGCGTCGAAACTCGGAGCCGCCGCGACGATGCGGGACCCCAACGCGATCGACTTCTGGCGCGGCTTCGCCCTGATCACGATCTTCATCAACCACATCCCGGGCAACACCTTCGAGCGCTACACCTTCTCGCAGTACGGCATCTCGGACGCGGCCGAGCTGTTCGTGTTCCTGGCCGGCTGGTCGATCGGGATCGCCACCCGCGGGCGCGACGGCAACCCGGAGCCGCCGGGCCGGAGCGTGGTGCGGCTCCTCGCCCGCACCGTCGAGGTCTACCGGGCGCAGCTCACCGTGATGCTGCTGGCGCTCGCGATCATCGCGGGCGCGGCGCTGCTGCTCGACAACCCCCTGATCCTCGAGTGGCACAATGCCGGCGGCTTCTTCGCGGACCCGATCCAGTCGGTCTGCGGGATGGCGCTGCTGACCTACCAGCTCGGCTACTTCAACATCCTGCCGCTCTACGTGCTGCTGATCGGCATCGCGCCCGTCTTCGTCCTGGTCGGCCGCTTCAGCCTGCTCGGGGCCCTGGGCCTGTCCGTGAGCGTCTATCTCGCGAGCCTCGTCTTCGGGTGGAACGTCCCGTCCTGGCCGGGCGAGGGCGACTGGTTCTTCGATCCGCTCTGCTGGCAGCTCCTGCTCGTCCTGGGCTTCGTCCTGCAGGGCTGGAACCTCCGCTCCGACGCCCTGCGCCGCTGGTCGCGGCGCCTGATCCCGGCGGGCGTCGTGATCGTTCTCCTCGGGATCGTGCTCGCCGTGACGGAGATCCGCCCGGATCCGATGCTCGTTCCGGAGCCGCGCCTGCTGTTCACGTTCGAGAAGACTTACCTGACCCCGGCGCGACTGGTTCATTTCTTGGGGGTATTGTTAGCGTTTGCACCGCTTTACGCGGTGCTCGCCCCCCGAATCGGCCGCGTCGTCGGTTATCTGAGTCAGATGGGCCGGAATTCACTGGCTGTCTTCTCGATGGGCTCGATCCTGAGCCTGATCGGACAGCTCGTGCGTTTCCAGACGGGCGGCGGCGCGCTGATCGATATGCTGGTCGCCGGCTCGGGCCTCGTCGGGCTGGGGTTTACGGCATGGTTCGTCGAATGGCGCAGCCGCAGCAGATCGTCGCGACCCCGCGCATGACGCGGGCCCGGCTCGCCGCGGCGCTGGCCGTGCTCCTGCTGTCGGGCCCCGCCGGCGGCGCGGCCGCGGCCGAGCAGGCCGCCGGCCCCGTGGCGGACGATCCGGCCCTGTCGCAGGAATGCCGGGTCCCGGGGGCGCAGCTCTACAGCGTCGCCCAGCTCGGCGCCGTCAAGGCGGCGCTGGCGGAGAACCGACCGCTCAAGATCCTGGCGATCGGCGGCAGCGCGGCGCCGGGCGCCTCGGCCTCCTATCCGGCCAAGCTCGAGGCCGCCCTGGAACACGCCCTGCCGAAGGTCGACGTCGTGATCGACCACCGCGGCCTGCCGGGCGAGATCGCCTCCGGGGCCGCCGAGCGCCTGCGCACCATGGTGGCCGAGGCCGAGCCCGACCTCGTCGTCTGGCAGGTCGGCACCCACGACGCCATCGCCCGCGTCGACGTGGACGCCTTCGCGAGCGCGCTGGCCGAGGCCGTGGGCTGGATGCGGTCCCACGGGATCGACGTGGTGCTGGTCGACCCGATCTACACGGCCAGCATGGCGGCCGACGTCGACTACAACCGGATCGTCGAGGCCGTCCGGAGCGTCGCGACCCAGCAGGGCGTGCCGCTGGTCCGGCGCTACGAGGCCCTGCAGTACTTGTCGCGCCGCAGCGACAAGGGCGAGGGTCACATGCTCGGCCGCCAGTTCCGGCTCAACGACCTCGGCCTGCGCTGCATGGCCGAGCACGTGGCGCTGACGATCGCCACCTCGCTGATGCGGACGGAGGCGCCCAAGGAGCCCAAGGCGGCCCCGGCCCAGCCGCCCTTAACCGAGCCGCAACGCGCCCCGGGCTAGACCGGACGGCCAGAGATCGGCCTCCCGCCGAGTTCGGGACCGGCGCGGAGCGCGTAGTGTCAGCCACGGCCCTCCCTGTCCTCGCGCTCCGGCACCTCCGGGCGCTGCGCAGCGGCCCGCAGCGGGCGGCCCTGACGGTCTTCGCGATCCGCGTGGGGTCGGCCGGCTTCGCCTACGGCGCCCAGGTGCTCGCGGCGCGGCTGATGGGCTGGGACGCCTACGGGATCTTCGCGTCGGTCTGGGTCTGGACCGCGATGCTGGGCCACACCCTGACCCTCGGCCTCTCGCAGGGCGCCAGCCGGTTCGTGCCGGGCGACCAGGCGCAGGGCGACCTCGACCTCGCGCGCGGCTACATCCGGGCCGGCGCCCTCGTGACCGGCGGAGCGGCGCTCGCCGTCGCCTGCCTCGGCGCGGCGCTGCTCGCGCTCGAGCCGGACCTGTTCGCCCCCGCCTACTGGGCACCGATCCTGGTCGCGCTCTGCGTGATGCCGCTCTTCGCGCTCCAGGACTACCTCGAGGGTGTGGCGCGCAGCCAGAACTGGGTCGGGCTCGCCATCGCGCCGCCCTACCTGCTGCGCCAGACTCTGATGATGGCCTGCATGGTCGCGGCGATCCTGCTCGGCGCGCCGCCCCGGGCCGAGGTCGCGATGGCCTGCATGCTGGTCGCCGCCGCGGTCGCGACCGCCCTGCAGGCCGCCCTCCTCGCCGCGCGGCTCCGGCGGGAGCTGCCGGCCGGGCCGCACCGCTACCGGTGGCGCACGTGGCTCGGCACGGGCCTGCCGATCGCCGCGATCGACCTCGCCAACGCCGGCTTCACCTTCGTCGACGTGATCGTGCTCGGCGCCCTGGTGAGCCCGGCCGAGGTCGGGATCTACTTCGCGGCGACCCGCATCCAGCAATTCGTGGTGTTCGTGCACTACGCGGTCAGCGCGGCGACGCTCCAGCGCTACAGCGCCGCCCAGGCGCAGGCCAACCGCTTCCTCCTCGCCGAGCTGGTCCGGCGCCAGGGCCGTCTGACGGCGGCCGCGACGCTCGTGGTCGGCGGCGCGATCCTGGCCGTCAGCCCCCTGCTGCTGGCCATGTTCGGGCCGGGTCTCGGCGACAGCGTGCCGATCCTGTGCATCCTGATCGCCGGCAGCGTCGGGGCGAGCCTGTTCGGCCCGGGCGAGGATCTGCTGACCATGCTGGGCGGGGAGCGGCTCTGCGCCGGCATCACGGCGGGGAGTCTCCTCGCCGCCGCCGGCCTGTGCCTCGCCCTGGTCCCGGCGCTCGGGACGCTCGGCGCGGCCGTTGCGGTCGCGGTGGCGAGCGTGGGCCGGGCCGCCCTGCTGGCGCGCGCCGCGGGGCGCATCCACGGGTTGCCGACACCGGTCTGGGCCGCCGGAGCGGTCCGATGATCGCCGCGAGCCCCCTCCGCGCGCCGTCCGGAGCCGTCGTCACCCTCGGCGACGCGCCGGAGCCGGAGGCCTGGGACGCACTGGTCGCGGCGGGCGCCGCGGCGCACCCGCACTTCTCTCGGCACGTCATCGAGGCCCATCGGACCGCCGGGCTGCTGCCGGCGGCCCTCCGCTACGTCACGGTCCGCGCGGGCGACCGTCTCGTCGGGCTGCTCCCGTACCGTGGGGCCCGGGACCTGACGGGCCTCGGCGGCCGGGTCCTGCGGCCCTTCCTCTCGCCCTACGTGACCGCCACGGCTCCCCTGGTCGCCGACGGTCCGGACCGGGCCGCGCACGCGCTGGCCCTGGTGGCCGGCCTCGAGGCCGCCTCCGGCGGATGCCCCTGGCGCTGGCCGCTGCTGCCGACCGGGGAGGGCGCCGTGCCGGAGATGCTCGCGGCGATGCGCGCGCGCGGCTGGGCCATCGGCACGGTGGCGGGCTTCGACCGCCCGGTCATGGACCGGCGCGCCGACCACGCGGCGTTCCTCGCCGACCATCCCGGCCGGGCGCGCTTCAAGGATCTGCGCCGCCGGGCGCGCCGCCTGTCGGAGACCGGAACCGTCGCCCACGCGTGCGCCACGGACGGATCGGACCTCACCCGCCTCGTCGCGGCCTTCCTCGACTTGGAGCGCGCCGGCTGGAAGGGGCAGGCCGGCACCGCCATGGCCTGCCGGCCCGAGAGCGCCGCGCTGGCCAGGGCGCTGTTCACCGCGGTTCCGGGCCCGGTCGCCGTCCGGGCCGACGCGCTGACCCTCGACGGCCGGCCTGTCGCCGTCAGCCTCGCCCTGGTCAGCGGCGGCACCGCGACCCTGCTGAAGACCGCCTACGACGAGGATCTGCGCGGCCACGCCCCGGGCCTGCTGCTCGAGGCCGAGATCGTGCGGGCCTGCCACGAGACCGGCTTCGCCGACCGGCTCGACTCGGCGACGCTGGAAGGATCGGCGCTGGAAGGTCTCTACCGCGACCGGGTTCCGGTCGCCGAGATCATCGCGGTCCCGCCCGGTCGACACGTGATCTCGCTGGAGCGGCGCCTCCGGCTCGCCCGGTTCGAGCGGGACGCGCGCGCGGCCGCGAAGCGGGCCCTGCGGCGGCGCTAGGGCCGGTCCCGGTCGGGTTCGAGAGCGTGGACGGAGCCGCTGATCCCGGTCGAGACATCCGCGCCGTGCCCCTCTCCAGCACGGGAGAGGGGTATCGCGCCTCGCTCGGCTCTGGCCCGATCATCGCCGCCGTCGCGCATCGGGCGTGAGCGGGACTACCGGCCCCGGTACAGACCGTCGCCCTGCACCCGATCGTAGACGCCGTGCCCGGTCCGGGCACGATAGGCGCGGCCGGCGATCGCGCCGGGGGTCGGCGGCGTGCCGGGCTGCGCGAAGCTCGTCTCGGGCCGGTAGGCCGGCCCCCAGCCGATCTCCTCGTCGCCCGCGGGATCCTTGCCCGGGAAACCCGTGACGTAGCCCGTGCTCTGGGCGAGCGCGGGCCCGGCGGCGAGCCCGAGCAGGAGCGCCAGCGTGCAGCGGTACGTTGTCCTGGATCGCATCGGCCATATCCTCCAGTCCGGTCCGCCGGGCGGACCACCTGCGGGGCAAACCCGGATCCGGAACGGAGGGTTTTCCGGCGTGTACTCATGCCGCGGGCGAGACGGCGGGCGGGCTGTTGGGAATTCCGGCCGGCCGCGGGGGCGGGCGATGATCGCGGAGGCGGGCGTCATGGACGACTGGAAGGCGGGGCTCCGGGCGGAAATGCGGGCCATCGACATCGCCACGGGCGAGGCGGCCTCGGCGCAGCTGCCGGACCTGCTGCGACGCCTGAGCCGGCATCAGGCCGGTCTCGGCGGCAACCCGGTCCTGTCGCTGTACCGGCGCTGGCGCATCCGGCGCCTGGCACGCGCCGTGGCGGACGCGCGCTGGCACGCGGAACAGGGCCGCCTCGCACGCCGCGGCGGGCTCGACCCGCGTCCGTGAACAGTCCCGCTCAGGCGGCGGAGCGGCCCGCCCGCGGCGCCTCGCGCCTGACAATCGTGGAATCGGCCGTCGCGGAAGGGGCCGAGCCGGCCGGAACGCCGGCCTCCGGGCGCTCGGCCGGCGTGGCCGGCAGGCGGACGAGCACGATGGTGCCCACCGTCTCCTCGGAGCGGATCCGGAGCGAGCCGCCGTGGAGCTCGACCATCGAGCGGGTGATGGCGAGGCCCAGGCCCGAACCCTTGTGGCACCGGGTCATCTGCCGCTCGACCTGCGTGAAGGGCCGGCCGAGGCGGGCGAGGTCGGAAGTCGGGATGCCGATGCCGTTGTCCTCGATATAGAGGTGGGTGCACGCGCCGGCGCGGCGGCCCCGGACCGCGACGCGGCCGCCGGCGGGCGTGAACTTCACGGCGTTCTGCACGAGGTTGGCGAGGATCTGCCGGATCGCCTGCGGATCGGCCAGCAGCTCGAGGCCGGGCACGACGTCGACGCTGACGGTGATCGCCTTCTCGCGGGCGGCCGCCTCGACGGGCGCGAGGGCCGCGCTGATCGCGGTCTCGGCGGAGATCGCCCTGGGGCTCAGGCGCACGCGCCGGGCCTCCAGCCGGGCCATGTCGAGGATGTCGTCGATCATGGACAGCAGGTGCGAACCGCTCTCGCGGATGTCGCGGCAATACTCGGTGTAGCGCGGGGTGCCGAGCGGCCCGAGAACCGCGTTCTCCATCACGTCGGCGAAGCCGATGATGGCGTTGAGCGGGGTGCGCAGCTCGTGGCTCATATTGGCCAGGAACTCGGCCTTGGCCTGGTTGGCCGCCTCGGCGGCCGCCTTCTGATCGAGGTAGCGCTCGGCGAGATCCGCGAGCTGCTGGGTCTGGAGTTCGAGGGTGCGGCGGGACCGTTTGAGGTCCTTGACGGTCTCGATCAGCTCGCGCTCGGAGGCGAGGAGCTGCTCCTGATTGCGCTTCAGGCTGGTGATGTCGGTCCCGACCGACACGTAGCCCCCGTCCTTCGTGCGCCGCTCGCTGATCTGCAGCCAGCGGCCGTCGGCGAGTTCCGCCTCGAAGGTGCGGGCGGCCATGTCGGTCAGCGCCATCCCGGCCTCGGGCGATTCCCGCCGGACCTGGGGCAGCACGCCGCGGCCCATCACGTCCGTGTAGCTCCGGCCCGCCTGCGCATCCTCGGGGCTCAGGGCGTGGAGGTGGCGGAATTTCGAATTGCACAGGACCAGGCGGTTGCCGGTATCCCAGAGCACGAAGGCTTCCGAGATCGCCTCGACGGCGTCGCGCAGGCGCATGTCGGCCGCGGCGTTGGTCTCCTCCAGGGCCCGCTGCTCGCTGATGTCGTTGGCGATGCCGACGAGGTGGCGGCCGCCGTCGGCGGCGTCCGCCACGACCTCGGCGCGGGCGCGCAGCCAGACGTAGGCCCCGTCGGCGCCGCGCATGCGGAAGGCGTGATCGATATGCGTCTGGTTGGCCGCGAGCCCCCGGGCGAGGCTGTACAGGTCGCCGTCGTCGGGATGGACCAGGCCGTTGACGTCCCCGAACGAGAGGTACTCGTGCTGCCGCCTGTAGCCGAGCAGCGTGTACATCGAATCGGACCAGTAGATCCGGCCGCGCGCGATGTCCCAGTCCCACAACCCGCAGGCGCCCCGGCGCAGAGCGGTCTCCAGGCGGCCGCGGATCTGCTCGCGGGCACGGTCGGCGCGGGCGGCCTGGCGGGTCTGCAGGCCGTAGGCCAGTCCGACTCCGACGATCACGATCGCGGCGGCGGCGATCAGGACGATCTGGTCGCGGGTCCGGGCGCTCCAGCCGCGCAGCAGCGGCTCGATGGGCTGGAGCACCGCCACCTGTCCCGCGCCGCCGGGCAGGCTGTGCACCGCGGCGAGCACGCTCTCGCCGCCGGGAAGCTCGAGGGCCATCGCGCCGGCGCGCTCGCCGAGGCCGGAGAGCGGCTCGCTCTCGCCGAGCACCGCCGAGAGGGTCGTGCGGTCGGCCGGCAGCGGCGGATGGGCGGCGACGATGCGGGTGTCGGGGCGGACCACCAGCAGGCGGCGGCCGGGATGCCGCTCGCTCTCGGGCATCAGGGCGCGCAGGTCCTCCGCCACAGTGCCGGCCGGATCCACCGCCCGGGCGGCCAGACGGGCGAAGCCTTCGACCTCGGCCTTCGCGCCCGCCAGGATCTCGGCACGCTGGCCCTGGATATGGAGGGTGGCGAGCCCGACGAGGCAGGCCAGAAACACCGCGAGCGTTCCCGGCACGGCGTAGCGCAGCCAGCGCTCGGCCTGGCCGAGCCGCGGATCCCGGCTCCGCATGGGCCACGAGATCGTGAGACTCGAATCCGCACGCGCGGAGAAGGAAGCGGAAGCCGCCTCCGGCATGGCCGAACCTCGCCCGTGGGAACTGTGATCCGGTGTGGGCACCCGACCCCCGAAGGCCCCCCGAATCTGACTGAATACAATCACTTCGGGGGGCAGTTTGTCCACGGATTTTTTACCATAAGGGCTTGACGGAACCCAGGTGTTGCCTGGGAGCCCGAGAATCGATTTCTACCGCAGGTTCAGACGGTTAGCCGCCTCCGAGGGTGCGCGCGAGGATGTCGGCGGTGTCCCGGGAAAGCCCCGGGATCGCCTTGATCCCATTCAGCATTTCGACCGCTTTGGCGCCGCGTGATTTTTCCAGCCGGCGCCAGGATCCGAAGGCCGTGAGGAGCCGTGCGGCCACCTGTGGGTTGGTCGAATCGAGCGCCGCGACCGTCTCGGTCACGCGGGCGAATCCCGCCCCGTCCCGCCGGGCGAACTGGGTCGGGTTGCCGAACGCGAAGCTCCCGATCAGCGCCCGCACGCGGTTCGGGTTGGTCATGGTGAAGGCCGGGTGTTCCTGCAGCCGCGCGATCCGGTCGAGGGTGCCGGGCTCGGGGATCTGGGCCTGGAGGGCGAACCACTTGTCGAGGACCAGGGGCTCGTCGGCGTAGCGGGCCGCGAACTCCGCGAAGGCGGCCTCGCGGGTCTCCCCCGGGATCAGCGCCAGCGTGCCGAGGGCGGCGAGCCGGTCGGTCATGTTGGTGGCCTCGGCCAGCCGCGCGGCGGCGCGGGCGGCCCCCTCCCGGGGATCGCCGGCGGCGACCAGGTCGAGGGCCGCGTTGCGGAGCGACCGGCGCCCCGCCGAGGCGGCGTCGGGGCTGTAGGGCGCACCGGCCACCGGCGCGAGCGCCGCGTCGATCGATTCGAGCCGCGGCCGCAGGGCCTGGCCCAGACGCGCCCGCAGGTTGAATCGCGCCCGGTGGATCGCGTCGGGATCCACGTCGGCCGGCACCGCGTCGGCGGCCTCGCCCTCGCTCGGCAGCGCCAGGACCAGGGCCGCGAAGGCCGAGTCGGCCAGGGCCTCGTCTTCGAGGAACTGGCCGAGTGCCGCGGCGAACGCCTCCGTCCGATCGGCGTCTGGCTCGAGGATCAGCCGCAAAGCGACGTCCTGCGCGGCCTGCCAGCGGTTGAACGGGTCGCTGTCCTGCGCGAGGAGCCGCATCCGCTGCGCGTCGGTCAGGGCGAGGTCGAGCCGCACCGGGGCGGAGAAGTCGCGCAGGAGCGAGGGGACCGGCTCCTCGGCGACCGCGTCGAACACGATCTCGGCCTCGGGGCGGTCGAGCACGTAGACGCCGTCCCGCACGTCCGGGCAGGTCGCGCCCGTCAGCGGCCCGGACGCCCCGACCAGCCCGAGGGCCACGGGGATCACCAGGGGCGGCCCGCCGGACTCCGCACCGCCGCCGGGCAGGCTCTGGGCGAACCGGAGGGTGTAGCGGGCGGCGGCCGGATCGTACGCGGCCGCGACGGCGAGGCGGGGCGTGCCGGGACGCTCGTACCAGCGGGCGAAGGCGCCGAGATCGCGCCCGGTCACCGCCGCGAAGGCCGCCAGGAAGTCCTCGACGGTGGCGGCGCGGCCGTCATTGTCGGCGTAGTACCGGTCCATGCCGGCCCGGAAGGCCTCGGGACCGATCAGCGTCCGCAGCATCCGGACGATCTCGGCGCCCTTGTCGTAGACGGTCGCCGTGTAGAAGTTGTTGATCTCCGCGTAGGCCCGCGGCCGCACCGGGTGCCGCAGCGGCCCGGCATCCTCGGGGAACTGGCGCGCCCGCAGCGAGCGCACCTCGGCGATGCGGTGCACTGGCCGGGAGCGCATGTCGGAGGAGAATTCCTGGTCTCGGAAGACCGTGAGACCCTCCTTCAGGCAGAGCTGGAACCAGTCCCGGCACGTGACGCGGTTGCCAGACCAGTTGTGGAAGTACTCGTGCGCGATGATCGCCTCGATCGCCGCGTAGTCGCCGTCGGTCGCGGTCTCGGGACTCGCCAGGACGTATTTGTCGTTGAAGATGTTGAGGCCCTTGTTCTCCATGGCGCCCATGTTGAAGTCGGACACCGCGACGACGTTGAACACGTCGAGGTCGTAGGCGCGGCCGAAGGCGGTCTCGTCCCAGGCCATGGAGCGGATGACGGCGTCGAGGGCGTAGCCCGCCCGGTCTTCCTTGCCGGGCTCGACGTAGACCGCGCAGGTGACGGGGCGGCCCTCCATCGTGGTGAAGCGCGTCTCGACCTTCCCGAGCCGGCCGCCCACGAGGGCGAACAGGTAGGCGGGCTTCGGGTGGGGATCGTGCCAGATCGCGAAGTGGCGGTCCGGCCCGGCCGCGCCGGTCCCGACGGGATTGCCGTTGCCGAGCAGGACCGGCGCCTCGGCCCGGTCGGCCTCGATGCGCGTGGTGTAGACCGACAGCACGTCCGGCCGATCGAGGAAGTAGGTGATCCGGCGGAAGCCGTCCGCCTCGCACTGGGTGCAGTAGACGCCGTTCGACCGGTAGAGGCCCATCAGCTTGGTGTTGGCGGTCGGATCCACCTCCGTGACGAGACGCAGCGCGAAGGGCCGCTGCGGCGGATCGCGGAGGATCAGTCCGGACGGCGTCGCCGCGTAGGCGTCGGGCGCCAGCGGCGCGCCGTCGAGCGCGACCGAGACCAGCCGGAGATCGTCGCCGTCGAGGGTGAGCGGCGCCGCCGGCACGCCGGCCGGGTTCGGCCGCAGCGTCAGCGTCGCGTCGACGCGGGTCGCGTGCGGGTCGAGACGGATGTCGAGGTCGACGCGATCGATCAGGTAGTCGCTGGGCCGGTATTCCTCGAGGCGGATCAGCGGCGGCGTCTCGGTGCGCATTCGGCTCACTCCGGGTGCGGGGCGGGCCCGTTCTGGTCCCTCGGAGCGCGCGGCGCAACGATCGGAGCCGTCGAAACGGCCGGCGTGGCGCGGTCCTCGCCCGGCTCAGAGCCCCGGGGCGGGGCGGCCCTCCGCGCGGAGCGGCCGCTCGAGGCCGACCCTGTCGAGCGTGGCGGACAGGCGGGCGCGGACGAACGGCTCGGCCCAGCGCATCACGGCGTAGCTCAGCAGGAGCATGGCGCAGCACGCGGCCACGAGCGCCGCGTAGGGCGGAACCCCGCCGCCGACGAGGCGGTGGATCAGGGCGGCACCGTTGACGTTGTGCAGGAGGTAGAGCGGGTAGGTCATCAGTCCGATCCGTCGGGCCAGCGCGCAGCCCCGCTCGCCGAGCCGCGCGCGGAGCCACGCGTTGCCGCGCAAGCTGGCCACGATCATCAGGACGCAGCCCGCGAAGACGAGGCGCGGGAGGAGCGGATCCTCGCTGCGGCCCATCTGGAACAGGAACGACCCGGCCGCGTCACCGATCTCGACGAGCGCCCCGACGGCGCAGACGGCGATCACGCAGAGCCGACCGGCCGTCGGCCCCTTGACGAGCGACAACCACAGGAAGACGCCGAGCGCGAAGCAGCAGCCGTGGCGCAGGAGCGTCAGCTCGGCCACGCGGTTCGCCGCCAGGGCGGGGAGGTTCGGCACGGCCAAGGTCGCGACCCAGAAGAGGGTGCTCACACCGCCGACCACGGCGCAGATCGGGCCGATGCTCCGGAATCGCCCGAGCCGCAGCAGCGCGAAGACGAGTGCGTAGAAGGCGATCTCCACACCGAGGGTCCAGTAGACGCCGTCCAGCCACGGCTCGACCGGAACGAACAGGACGCAGTCGAGATAGGCCCGCAGCACGTGCCGACCGGACCCCATGCGGCCGATGGCGAGCGAGACCAGGGCGGTGAGCGTGGCGCAGATCCAGACCGCCGGCACGAGGCGCAGGATGCGGCTGCGCAGGAAGGCGCGCGCGGTCGCGTGCTCGGCCGAGTAGGCGATCACGAAGCCCGAGATGACGAAGAACAACTCGACCCCGATCCATCCGAACCACGTCCAGGCAAACAGGCCGGGGTAAGCTGCGGCGGAGTCGAAGGCGCGCCCGGCCGTCGAGAGCGGCGCCTGCCACGCGTAGGCGCCGAGATGAAAGACCATGACCAGCATTGCGGCTAGGAATCGTGCCGCATCGAGACCGATCATCTGTGCATCATGCTTGCCGCCCTCGGATCCCTGCGTCCTCATCACGGCCCCCGACGTTCGAAACCGCTCTCATCATCCCACCGAGTAAGACGAATCCGTCGCAGCCGGGCTACATCTTGCTGGGTAAGACGCGCCCATACTTTCGGCCGAAGGGTCTCTCCTCCGGCGGATCGGGAGTTCGCGGCGGGGCCGACGGGACGCAAGCGGCGCGAGGCCCGCCGCCGGGCCGACGATGCCGGGGGCTGCCGAAACGCCCGCCCGGTCGGCTCGACGGGGTCCGACCGCGCGAACGCCCGGGCCCGATTGTCCCGAGTCTGTATCGGACGGCCTTCTCACCGCCGGACCGGCCGCTAGCTAGCGGGGCGAGTCAGTCGGAGCGGGCCGGTGGTCCGTCTTCGAAGAGAACAGGACAGGATCCGATGGAATTTCTGCACACCATGGTCCGGGTCGCCGACCTCGACCGGGCACTCGCCTTCTACGTCGACACGTTCGGCCTGAAGGAGGTGCGCCGCGTCGAGAACGAGAAGGGCCGCTTCACCCTCGTCTTCCTCGCCGCGCCCGGCGATGTCGAGCGGGCCTCAGCGACCAAGTCGCCCCTGATCGAGCTCACCTACAACTGGGATCCGGAAACCTACTCGGGCGGGCGCAATTTCGGCCATCTCGCTTATCAGGTCGACGACATCTACGGCTTCTGCACCAAATTGCAGGAGAAGGGCGTCACCATCAACCGGCCGCCGCGCGACGGCTACATGGCCTTCGTGAAGTCGCCGGACGGCATCTCCATCGAGATCCTCCAGAAGGGCGGCGCCAAGGAGCCGCAGGAGCCGTGGAAGTCGATGGAGAACACCGGCACCTGGTAGCGGGCCCGCGCCCTTGACCCGGACGGCCCCGCGGGCGCATCTGCCCGCGGATCAGCCGGCCGGGCGGCCGCTCCGGACGCGCGAGCGTTCGGGGAGGAAAGTCCGGGCTCCATGGAGAGACGGTGCCGGATAACCTCCGGCGGGGGCGACCCCAGGGACAGTGCCACAGAGAGCAGACCGCCCCGGATCCGTCCGGGGTCAGGGTGAAAGGGTGCGGTAAGAGCGCACCGCGGACGCGGCAACGCGGACGGCACGGCAAACCCCACCGGGAGCAAGACCGAATAGGGGCGGCGCGCCCTTCGCGAGAAGGGCAGGCCGGCTCTCCAGGCCAGTCGCCCGGGTTGGTTGCTCGAGGCGATCGGCGACGATCGTCCCAGAGGAATGGCTGCCACGCCGGCGCGCGCGAGCGCTCCGGCCCTACAGAACCCGGCTTACAGGCCGGCTGATCCACTTCCCGATAAGACCTGCACCTGCAAGGCTTTATCGCCCCGCCGGCGTTCCCGCGCGGACGGCCGGCGCGCCGAAGATTCCGCGGCGGTAAAAACCTTCGGTTAACCTTGCCGGGTTCAGATCGGTCCGCGCGGCAGTGCCAAGCTTGTGCGTTGACGATCCTCCGAGGCCCATGATACCCGGCATCCTCCCGTCAACGGCGTGTATCGGATCGCCGGGCGCACCCTGCCATCGCGCAGGTCCCGTCCGTGCGCGGCGTCTTGCGCGCTCCGCATCCGGTGCCGTTCCCGTCACGCGCGCCGCGCTCGCGCGGCCCGGCACAGGGCACCATGAGACGCACGAGCCGCATCCGCGCCCGGGTTTCCGGGACGCGCCGACAATCCGCCCATCCGCGCGCGCCACGGCGCGCCGGCGCGTCGAGGCGGCCATGAGCCGGCGCCGCTCCTCTCCCGAGAGTTCGCCCCGCCATGGCGGCGATGCGGCGGCTGAACCGCACGTCCCCGTCCTCCTCGCGGAAGTCGTCGACGCGCTCGGCACCGCGGGCGGGATCGCGGTCGACGGCACGTTCGGTGCCGGCGGCTACACCCGCGCGCTCCTCGCGGCGGATCCGGCCCTGCAGGTCGTCGCGATCGATCGTGACCCCACGGCCATCGCGGGCGGACAGGCGCTCGTCGCGGAGTCCGGCGGGCGCCTGCGCCTCCTCTCCGGCCGCTTCGGCGACCTCGACAGCCTCCTCGCGGAGGCCGGCATCGCGCAGGTCGACCGGGTCGTCCTCGATATCGGCGTCTCGTCGATGCAGCTCGACGCGCCGGAGCGGGGCTTCTCGTTCCGCAGCGACGGCCCCCTCGACATGCGCATGGCCTGCGACGGGCCGAGCGCCGCCGACCTCGTGAACGAGGCCGACGAGACCGTTCTGGCCGACATCATCTACCATTTCGGCGAGGAGCGGCGCTCGCGCGCGGTCGCCCGGACCATCCTCGAGGCGCGGCGCCGCGGGCGGATCGAGACCACCGCGCAGCTGGCCGAACTCGTCGCCGGCGTGGTCCGGACCGAGCCCGGCAGCCACATCCACCCGGCGACGCGGACCTTCCAGGGCCTGCGGATCGCCGTGAACGACGAGCTCGGCGAGCTGGTCCGTGCCCTGCACGCGGCCGAGCGCGTGCTCAGGCCCGGCGGCCGGCTCGCCGTCGTGACGTTCCACTCGCTCGAGGACCGCATCGTCAAGCAGTTCTTCGCGGCGCGCAGCGGCCGCTCCGCGCAGGGCTCCCGCCATCTGCCCGGGGGCCTGGTCGAGACCGTCCGCAGCTTCCGTCCCGTCACGAAGGGCCCGGTCCTGCCGGGCGAGGCCGAGACCGCCCGCAACCCGCGCGCGCGCTCGGCCAAGCTCCGGGCCGCGGAGCGCACCGAATCCGACGTTCCCGAGCCGCTGGCCGCGCTGACCGCGCTGGCGAGCCTGCCCGACGCGGCCCGCGGAGGCCATCGCCGATGATCCGCCTCCTGAACCTGCTGGCGGTGGCCGGCCTCGTCGCCTCGGCGATCTACGCCTACTCGATCAAGTACGACACGCTCTACCAGGGCGGTCAGGTCTCGAAGCTCCAGACCGCCCTGCACAAGGAGCGGCAGGCGATCGCCGTGCTGCGCGCCGAGTGGCAGCTCCTGACGCGGCCCGACCGGCTCCAGGCGGCCGTCGACAAGCATCTCGCCCTGGAGCCGATCGGCACCAGCCACCTGGCGCGCCTCTCGGATCTGCCCGCCCGGCCGGAGCGCGGCGACGAGATCGGCCGTCTGCTCGCCGCCACGGCGACGCCCAAGGACAAGGGCGCGATCGAGCCGCGCACGACCGGCTCGATCACCCGCACCGTCACCACGACCCGCACCCCGACGACGGCTTCGAGGTAAACCCCCGTGTCCGATCACGCCGACGAGACCCTAGACCCGGCGGTCGAGCCCGCCGTGTCGGACCACGAGGCGGCGCTGCTCGAAGCCGCCGCGCTGGCGCATGCCGCCGGCGCGCCGCGCCCCTTGGAGGAGGAGGCGCGCGAGCCCGAGCCGCGCGCCGACCGCGCCAAGGCGCTCCTGCGCAGCATGTTCCGGCTGGCGATCGAGCGCTCGCACCTGCGGGTCGCGATGGTCGGGCTGGTCTTCGTCGGCGTGTTCGGGACGATCTCGGCCAAGCTCCTGATGATGGCGATCTTCGGGGAGCCGCCCAGCCAGGAGCACCGGGTCGCGGCCGCGTCCTCAACCGCCTTCCGGCCCGACATCATCGACCGCAACGGCGAGATCCTGGCCACCGACATCCGCACGGTCTCGGTCTTCGCCGAGCCGGGCAACATCTACGACAAGGACGAGGCGGTCGAGCTGCTCACCGCCGTCCTGCCGGAACTCAACGCCTCCGAGCTGCGCGCCAAGCTGACGCAACGCAAGGACAAGAAGGGCGCGGGCTTCGTCTGGGTGAAGCGCGAGCTGACCCCGAAACAGCAGGCCGAGGTCCACCGGCTCGGCATCCCCGGCATCGGCTTCCTGCCCGACCACAAGCGGGTCTACCCGAACGGCGTCGCGGCCGCCCACATCCTGGGCGCGACGAACCTCGACGGCATCGGCATCGCCGGTATGGAGAAGTACATCGACTCCACCGGGCTGCAGGCCCTCAACAGCTTCGGGCTGATCAACAAGCAGGCCGACCTGAAGCCGGTGCAGCTCTCGCTCGACCTGCGCGCGCAGTTCGCCGTGCGCGACGAGCTGGCCTGGGGCATCGACCACTTCAAGGCCAAGGCCGGCGCCTCGATGATCCTCGACGTGAAGACCGGCGAGGTCATCGCGCTCGTCTCCATGCCGGATTTCGACCCGAACGACCCCAAGGACGCGCTCTCGCCCGACCGCATCAACCGGATGAATGTCGGCGTCTACGAGATGGGCTCGACCTTCAAGGCGATGACCCTCGCCATGGCGCTCGATTCCGGCAAGTACAACGTCAACTCGACCTTCGACACCCGGGGCGGCGTGCTCAACTGGGGCCGGCAGAAGATCCACGAGTACCACGGCACGAACCGCGTCATCACCATGCCGGAGGTGTTCACCCACTCCTCCAACATCGGCTCCGCCAAGATGGCGCTCGGCGTCGGCGTGCCCGGCCACAAGGCCTTCCTGAAGAAGATGGGCCTGCTCGACCGGCTGCGCACCGAGCTGCCGGAGAGCGCGGCGCCGATCGTCCCGTCCCGCTGGACCGAGATCAACACCATCACCATCGCGTTCGGCCACGGCATCGCGGTGGCGCCGATCCAGGCCGCGGCCGCGGTGGCGGCCATCGCCAACGGCGGCGACCTGATGACGCCGACCTTCCTCAAGACGACGCCCGAGGCGGCGCGGGCGCGGGCCACGCACGTCCTCTCGGGCCAGACTTCCGAGGCGATGCGCTACATCATGCGGCTCAACGCGGCCGAGGGCTCGGCCAAGAAGGCGGCGGTCCCGTACTATTTCGTCGGCGGCAAGACCGGCACCGCCGAGAAGGTCATCGGCGGCCGCTACATCCACAACCGCCTGTTCACGACCTTCATGGCGGCGGCGCCGATGAACGATCCGAAGTACCTGTTCGTGACGATCATGGACGAGCCGCAGGGCCTGCCGGAATCGGGCGGCTACGCCACGGCGGCCTGGAATTCCGGCGTGGTCACCGGCAAGGTGATCGAGCGCGTGGCGCCGATCCTCGGCCTTCCGCCGCAGTTCGAGCCGCCGGTGAGGCCGTTCCCGCAGATGGTCAAGCTCAACGCCTACCACGTCAACCAGCTGGGCGGCCCGTGAGACCGGATCGATGAGGGTGCAGCGATGAGCGCGCGGCTCGCCGACCTCTTCCCCGAGGCCGCCGGCCCCGCCGCGGACCTCGCCGTCTCGGACCTCACGGCCGACAGCCGGCAGGTCGCGACCGGCACGGTGTTCGTCGCCGTTCCCGGCACGAAGGCCGACGGCCGACGTTTCGCCGCGCAGGCCGCGCAGCGCGGCGCCGCCGCGGTCGCCGGGGAGGGGGCCCGTCCCGCCGACCTGCCCGACGCGGTCGCCTGGATCCCGGTCGCCGACGCGCGCCGGTCGCTCGCCCTCGCGGCGGCCCGCCTCGCGGGCCCGCAGCCCGAGACCGTGGTGGCGGTCACCGGCACCGCCGGGAAGAGCTCGGTGGCCGACTTCGTCCGCCAGATCCTGGCGCGTCTCGGCCGCGACTCCGCGAGCCTCGGCACCGTCGGCATCGTCACCAACCGCGGCGCGCAGTACGGCTCCCTCACGACCCCGGACCCCGTGACGCTGCACCGGACGCTGGCGCAACTCGCAGCGGACGGCGTCACCGACCTCGCCATGGAGGCGTCCTCCCACGGGATCGAGCAGCGCCGGCTCGACGGCGTGCGCCTCGACGCGGCGGGCTTCACCAATCTCGGCCGGGACCATCTCGACTACCACGCGAGCATCGAGGAGTACCTCGCGGCCAAGCTACGCCTCTTCACGGACCTACTCCCGGCGGGCCGCCCGGCCATCGTCAACGCCGACGGCGCCTACGCCGAGCGCGTCATCGCCGCCGCCGAGGCCGCCGGCCGGCCGGTCCGCACGGTCGGGCGGGGCGGCCGGGACCTGCGGGTCGAGGCGGTCCGCACGGAGGGGTTCGCGCAGGTCGCCCGGATCCTGTTCGCGGGCCGGGCCCGGGAGCTGCGCCTGCCGCTCGTCGGCGAGTTCCAGGTCGAGAATGCCCTGGTGGCGGCCGGCCTCGCACTGGCTACCCCGGCGGGGGCGGCCGATCCCGACGGCGTCCTGGCGGCCCTCGACCACCTCACCGGCGTCCCCGGCCGCATGGAGCGGATCGGCGAGGCACGGGGCGGCCTCTGCCTCGTCGACTACGCCCACAAGCCCGAGGCCCTGGAGAGCGTGCTCGCCGCGCTCCGCCCCTTCGCGTCGGGCCGGCTGATCGCGGTGTTCGGCTGCGGCGGCGACCGCGACCGGGGCAAGCGGCCGCTGATGGGCGCCATCGCGCAGCGGCTCGCCGACGTCGTCATCGTCACGGACGACAACCCGCGCACCGAGGACGCGGCCGCCATCCGCCGGGCCATCCTGGACGCGGCGCCGGGCGCGGAGGAGATCGGCGACCGGTCGGAGGCGATTCACAGCGCCGTCGACCGGCTCGGGCCGGGCGACGTGCTGGTCGTGGCCGGCAAGGGTCATGAAACCGGCCAGATCGTGGGAGATCGCACGCTGCCGTTCTCGGACCACGCGGTCCTGCGCGCCGCGATCGCCGCGGCGGCCTGAGGACGACGGGGGACCGACGATGACCGCACTCTGGACGCGGCAGGAGCTGGAATCCGCGACGGGCGGCCGGTTGATCGGCGCCGGGCGCGCGATCGGCGGCGCCTCAATCGACACCCGCACGCTCCAGCCCGGCGACCTGTTCTTCGCGATCCGCGGCGACACCCGCGACGGCCACGACTTCGTCCCCGACGCCCTGGGGCGCGGCGCCGGCGCCGCCGTGGTGAGCGCCGCGCGCGCCGAGGCGCTCGCGCTCCACGGCCCCGTCCTGGCGGTGCCCGAGGGGGGCGCCGACCCGGTTCTCACCGCGATGGTGCGCCTCGGTGCCGCCGCCCGGGACCGGACGCGCGCGCAGGTCGTGGCGATCACGGGCTCGGTCGGCAAGACCGGGACCAAGGAGGCCCTGCGCCACGTCCTGTCCGAGCAGGGCGAGACCCACGCCTCGGCGGCCTCCTACAACAACCACTGGGGCGTGCCCCTGACCCTGACGCGGATGCCGCGCTCCGCGCGCTACGGCGTGTTCGAGATCGGCATGAACCACGGCGCCGAGATCGTGCCGCTGACCGCGCAGGTCCGGCCGGACATCGCGCTGATCACCACGATCGCGCCCGCCCATATCGAGCATTTCGCCTCGCTGGCCGCGATCGCGGACGCGAAGGGCGAGATCTTCTCCGGGCTCCAGCCCGGCGGCGTCGCCATCCTGAACCGCGACGCCCCGCATTTCGACCGCCTGGCCGCCCACGCCCAGGCCTCCCGGGCGGGCCGGGTGGTGACCTTCGGCGAGCACGCGGATGCCGACGTCCGCGCCCTGAGAATCGTGCTGCGGCCCGACCTGTCGGTGATCGACGCGGTGGTGATGGGCCAGCCCGTCACTTACAAGCTCGGCACCGCCGGCCGGCACGCGGCGCTGAACTCGCTGGGCGTCATGGCGGTGGTCCACAGCCTCGGGGCCGACCTCGCCCGTGCGGCCCTGTCGCTCGGCGGCCTGACGCCGCCGGCGGGACGCGGCGAGCGCACCGCCCTCGAGATCGGCGGCGGCACCGCCTACCTCGTGGACGAGAGCTACAACGCCAATCCCGTCGCCGTCCGCGCGGCGCTGGCGACCCTGGCGGGGATCGAGACCGGGCCCCGCGGCCGCCGGATCGCGGTGCTGGGCGACATGCTCGAGCTCGGCGCCGCCGCGCCCGACCTGCATCGCGGCCTGGCGGAGGCGATCGAGGCGGCCCGGGTCGACCTCGTCTTCACGGCCGGTCCGCTGATGCGCCACCTGTTCGAGGCCCTGCCGGTGAGCCGCCGCGGCGCGGTGGCCGACACCGCGGCCGACCTGCTCGAGCCGCTCGCCCGGACCCTGCGGTCCGGCGACGCCGTCATGGTGAAGGGATCGAACGGCAGCCGCATGGGCCGGATTGTCGAGGCGCTGAAAGCCCGCTACGCGGTCGATCCGACCCGGCGGACCCAGGCCGTCCCGTGACCGGCACGCCTGCGCGTGCGGCGCCGTCCCCCGAAACCTGAGCCTGAACAAGGGGGCCGAGCGCCCGGATGCTGTACCTTCTCTCGGACCTGAGCAGCAGCTTCACGCCGCTCAACGTGTTCCGCTACATCACCTTCCGCACCGGCGGCGCGCTGTTCACGGCGGGCCTGTTCGTGTTCTGGTTCGGGCCCTGGATCATCTCGCTGCTGCGGATCCGCCAGGGCAAGGGCCAGCCGATCCGCGAGGACGGGCCGCAGACCCATCTGCTGACCAAGCGCGGCACGCCGACCATGGGCGGCCTGATGATCCTGGCCGGCGCCGTCGTGGCGATCCTGCTCTGGGCCAACCCGCGCAACCACTACGTCTGGGTGACGCTGACCGTCACCCTCGGCTTCGGCGCGATCGGCTTCTACGACGACTACCTCAAGGTCACGAAGCAGTCGCACAAGGGCTTCTCGGGCAAGTTCCGCCTCGCCCTCGAGGCGTTGATCGCCATGGCGGCCTGCGTGACCATCGCGGTCTACTCGCCCGCCGCGCTGCAGAATCAGCTCGCCTTCCCGGTGTTCAAGGACGCGCTGCTGAACCTCGGCTGGTTCTACCCGCTGTTCGGCGCCTTCGTGATCGTCGGGGCGGGCAATTCCGTGAACATGACCGACGGCCTCGACGGCCTCGCGATCGTGCCGGTGATGATCGCCTGCGGCACGTTCGGCTTCATCGCGTACCTCGTCGGCAACTCGTTCACCGCCAGCTACCTGCAGGTGAACTACGTCCGCGACACGGGCGAGCTCGCCGTCGTCTGCGGCGCGGTCATCGGCGCCGGACTCGGCTTCCTCTGGTTCAACGCGCCGCCGGCCCAGATCTTCATGGGCGATACCGGCTCCCTGGCGCTGGGCGGCCTGCTGGGCTCCATCGCGGTGGCGACGAAGCACGAGATCGTCCTGGCGATCGTCGGCGGCCTCTTCGTGCTGGAGATGATGTCGGTGATCATCCAGGTCGCGTCGTTCAAGCTCACGGGCAAGCGCGTGTTCCGCATGGCGCCGATCCACCACCATTTCGAGCAGAAGGGCTGGAAGGAGCCGCAGGTCGTGATCCGGTTCTGGATCATCGCGGTGATCCTGGCGATGGCCGGCCTGGCGACGCTGAAGCTGCGCTGAGAAATCGTGCTAGACGGGCGGCCTGAGAGGTCGATCCGATCCTCGCCCTCGTCCTGAGGCGCGGCCGCGGAGGGGAGCCTCGAAGGAGGCTTCCGGCCGGCCGCGCGATCCCGGGAGCCCGCCTTCGGGGTCGCCGAGGCGGGGCGCCCGGGACGAGGGTCCGGTTCGGGTCGGCCGGGTCCGGCCGCCGCATCCGGAGTTCCGCATGACACCCGTCACCGTCTTCCAGGACAAGACCGTCGCCCTGTTCGGGCTCGGCGGCTCGGGGCTCGCCACGGCGCTGGCGCTGAAGGCCGGTGGCGCGGCCGTGCAGGCCTGGGACGACAATGCCGACAGCCTCGCCCGCGCGCGGGAGGCCGGCATAGAGACGCGGGACCTGCGCGCGGCCGACTGGTCTGCGTTCGCCGCCTTCGTGCTGAGCCCGGGCGTGCCGCTGACCCATCCCGAGCCGCACTGGAGCGTCCGGCTCGCCCGGGATGCCGGCGTCGAGATCATCGGCGACATCGAGCTGTTCTGCCGGGAGCGGCGGGCGCAGGCGCCGGGGGCGCCGTTCGTGGCGATCACCGGGACCAACGGCAAGTCGACCACCACGGCGCTGATCGCCCACGTGCTCGCGCAGGGGGGCCGCGACGTGCAGATGGGCGGCAACATCGGCACCGCGATCCTGTCGCTGGAGCCGCCGGCCGCCGACCGCGTCCACGTGATCGAGATGTCGTCGTTCCAGATCGACCTGACGCCGAGCCTCGACCCGAGCGTCGGCGTGCTGATGAACATCACGCCGGACCATCTCGACCGGCACGGCACGATGGAGCAGTACGCGGCCATCAAGGAGCGCCTGATCCAGGGCGCCGACCTCGCGGTGGTCGGCGTCGACGACGCCCCGAGCCGCGCCATCGCGGACCGCCGCGGCGCCGACCTCGTGCGCGTCCACGTGCCCCACGGCGACGTGCTGTGCACCGACGCGCTGACGGTGCGCGACGGGATCGTCCGGGAGCCGGACGGGACGGCCCTCGCCGACGTCAACGGGATCGGCTCGCTCCGGGGGGCGCACAACTGGCAGAACGCCGCGGTGGCGGTGGCCGTCGCGCGGGCCCTCGACCTGTCGCCGGAGCAGATCCAGGCCGGCCTCACCTCGTTCCCGGGCCTGCCGCACCGGATGGAGGAAGTCGGGCGGCGCGGCCACGTGCTGTTCGTCAACGATTCCAAGGCGACGAACGCGGATTCCACCGAGAAGGCCCTCACCGCCTTCCGGGACATCCACTGGATCCTCGGCGGCAAGGCCAAGGAGGGCGGGATCTTCCCGCTGGTGCCGTATTTCGAGCGGGTCGCGCACGCCTACCTGATCGGCGCGGCGTCGGACGCCTTCGCGGCGACCCTGGAGGGCGCCGTGCCCTACACGCGCTGCGAGACCCTCGAGAACGCCGTCCCGAAGGCCGCCGAGAACGCCGCCGCCTCGGGCGCACCGGAGCCGGTGGTGCTCCTGTCGCCGGCCTGCGCGTCCTACGACCAGTTCCGGAACTTCGAGATCCGCGGCAACCGCTTCCGCGAGCTGGTTCAGGCGCTGCCCTGAGGCAGCGCCACTTCAGCGCGCCAGAACCTCAGCGCGCCAGAACCTTGGCGGCGTCGCGGGTGGTGTCGACCGCATGCGAGACGTTGGCCACCGACTGGACGATCGCCCCGATGTTGCCTGTGATCTCCGTGACGGCCCCCGCGGCGCTCTGCATGCTCTCGGCCAGATCCCGGGTCACGGCACTCTGCTCCTCGATGGCGGCCGCGGTGGCCACCACGGTCTCGCGCATCACCGAGACCGAGGACCCGATCGAGCTGAGAGCCTGCACGACCTCCTGCGAGACGCGCTGCACGCTGGCGATCTCGCCGTTGATCTGACCGGTGGCGCGCGCCGCCTGGTCGGCCAGCGCCTTAACCTCGGAGGCGACGACCGCGAAGCCGCGGCCCGCCGCGCCCGCGCGGGCGGCCTCGATGGTGGCGTTCAGCGCCAGCAGGTTGATCTGGCCGGCGATGTCCTGGATCAGACCGACGATGCCGGTCATGGCGGTGGCGGTCTCGGCCAGCCGTTTGGTGTGGCCGTCCGCGTCCTGAACGCAGGCATAGGCGGTGTCGGTGGCGCTCTGGGAGCGCACGATGCTCTGAGACATCTCCGCCACCGAGGCCGCCAGCTCCTCGGCGGCGGCCGCCACGGTCTGGACGTTCCCGGAGGTCGAGTCCGCCGCCGACGAGGCCAGCGAGGCCGCCGTGGTCGAGTGCGTCACCGCCTGCTCGATCTCGCCGAAGTTCTGATCGATCAGGGTCCGCAGGTTGGCGAACAGTCGGACCTGGTCGCTGATGTCGGTGGCGAATTTCACCACCTTGTAGGGCCGGCCGGCGGCGTCGAGGATCGGGTTGTAGGAGGCCTGGATCCAGACTTCGCGCCCGTCCTTGCCGATCCGCCGGAACTGGGCCGCCTGATAGGTGCCGTTCCGCAGGGCCGCCCAGAAGGCCCGGTAGGCCTCGCTCTCCCGGTAGGCGGGCTCCACGAACAGGCTGTGATGCTGCCCGAGCACCTCGGCGCGGCTGTAGCCCATCGCGGCGAGGAAATTGTCGTTCACCGCGATCACCGTGCCGTCGAGGTCGAAGGCGATGACCGCCTGCACCTTGTCGATCGCGGCGATCTGCCCGGCGCGGTCGGCCTCCTCGGTGCGCTGCTGCGTGATGTCGGTGGCGAACTTCACCACCTTGTAGGGCCGGCCGCGGACGTCGAGCATCGGGTTGTAGGAGGCCTGGATCCAGATCGACCGGCCGCCCCGACCGACCCGCTGGAACTGGCCCGACTCGAAGGTGCCGGAGCGCAGGCGCTCCCAGAAGGCCCGGTAATCCGGGGCGTCCCGCTGGGCCGGCTCCATGAACATGCTGTGGTGCTGGCCGACGATCTCCGGCAGCGTGTACCCGACGACGTCGAGGAAATTCCGGTTCGCCGACAGGATCCGCCCCGCCAGGTCGAACTCGATCACGCCCTGAACCCGGTCGAGGGCCGCGAGCTTGGCATGCGCTTCACGGACGTTCAGGGCAGAGAACATGGCGCGTCGGCTTCCGCTGGGCGGATCGGGCGCGGCGCACCGCGACCCGCCGGGTCGATACATCCGAAAGTTGCAATGGGAAGATTAACATAGAGTGTCTTTTTACTAGTATTGCGCGGTCCTAATACAGCATCCCAGGGGCCGCCGGCTGCGTGGCCGGCGCGTCCTGACGTGCCCCGACGCGCCCCGATCTGTCGGTCATAAGGCTCCGTTTACCATTCCTGCCGAGGATCCCGGCCGACCCGCGCGGATCGGCATCCGCGCGGCCTGGAGTCGTTGCCCGGCATGATGTCACGCGCGGAACGCACCCCCCTGACGGACTGGTGGTGGACGGTGGACCGCGGCCTGCTCGCGGCGCTGTTCGCGCTGATGGTCGCGGGCCTCGTCTTCCTGATGGGCGGCGGCCCGCCCGTGGCCGAGCGGATCGGCCTGCCGACCTTCTACTTCCTCAACCGGCAGGCGATGTACCTCGCGCCGACCATCCTGCTGATCTGCGCGGTCTCGTTCCTGTCGCTGCGCGGCATCCGGCGGCTGGCGCTCGTCACCTGGATCCTGGGCGTCATCCTGTGCCTGCTCGCCGGCAAGTTCGGGCCCGAGATCAAGGGCGCGCATCGCTGGATCCAGTTCGGCTCCTTCGGCCTGCAGCCCTCGGAATTCGTGAAGCCGGCCTTCGTAGTCGTCGCCGCCTGGGCCTTCTCGGAGGGCGCCCAGCGCCGCGACATGCCGGGCGGCATCCTGGCGCTGCTGCTCCTGCCGATCACCATCGTGCCGCTGCTGCTCCAGCCCGATTTCGGCCAGACCATGCTGATTACCATGGTGTGGTGCGCGCTGTTCTTCGTGGCCGGCCTCCACCTGATCTGGGTGGCCGTCCTCGGCGTGCTGGGCCTCGGAGGTGTGTTCGCTGCCTACCTGTTCTTCCACCACGTCCGCGAGCGCTTCAACAAGTTCCTCGACCGGGATTCCGGCGGCGGCTTCCAGGATTTCTGGTCGCGCGAATCGTTCCGCTCGGGCGGCTGGTTCGGCACCGGGCCGGGTGAGGGCGTGGCCAAGCGCCACCTGCCGGACGCGCATACCGACTTCATCTTCTCGGTCACCGGCGAGGAGTTCGGCGTGATCGTCTGCCTCTGCCTCGTGGCGCTGTTCGCCTTCATCGTCCTGCGCGGCCTCAAGCTCGCGCGGCGCACCGACGACACCTTCTCGCGGCTGGCGATCACCGGCCTGACCACGCTGTTCGGCCTGCAGGCCTGCATCAACATGGCGGTGAACACCCAGCTGATGCCCGCCAAGGGCATGACGCTGCCGTTCGTCTCCTACGGCGGCTCCTCGCTGATCTCGCTGGCGCTCGGCACCGGCTTCCTCGTCGCCCTGACCCGTAAGCGCCCCCGCACCGTCATGCTCAGCCAGAAGCCCCCCGGCACCGCGCCGGCCACCGTCGCCGGGGTGATGCGGTGACCGTCTTCACCCCCACGATCCTGCTCTGCGCGGGCGGCACCGGTGGCCACCTGTTCCCGGCCGAGAGCCTCGCCCACGCCCTGCGGGCCCGCGGCATCCGCGTGGCGCTCGCCACCGACGCCCGGGTCGATTCCATCGCGTCCGAGTTCCCGGCCTCCGAGGTTGTCACCATCGCCTCGGCGACGCCGTCCGGCCGCTCGCCGCTGAAGCGGGCCGGCGCCGTGCTGACCCTCGGCCGGGGCTTCGGCGTGGCCGCGAAGGAGATCCGCCGGATCAACCCGGCCGCCATCGTGGGCTTCGGCGGCTACCCGACCGTCCCACCGGTGCTCGCCGGCCAGATCCTGCGCGTGCCGACGATCCTGCACGAGCAGAACGCCGTGATGGGCCGGGCCAACGCCTTCCTGGCGCGGGGCGCCCGCACCATCGCCACCGGCTTCAAGGTCGTGCGCGGCGTGCCCGACAAGGCCAAGGCCCCGCGGATCCACACCGGCAATCCGCTCCGCCCGGCGGTGATCGAGGCGGCCAGGTTCCCGTATCCCGCTTTCGGCGCAGGCGACGCCCTGCGGCTCCTGGTGTTCGGCGGCAGCCAGGGCGCGCGCGTGATGGGCGAGGTCGTGCCGGAGGCGATCGCCCGCCTGCCCGACGCGCTGCGCGCCCGCCTGCACCTCGTCCAGCAGGTCCGCCCCGAGGACCTGACGGCCGTTCAGAATCGCTATCTCGCCATGGGGCTCGCCGGGATCGAGGCGGCGCCGTTCTTCAAGGACCTGCCCGCCCGCATGGCCGCGAGCCACCTCGTGGTCTCGCGCTCGGGCGCCTCGACGGTCTCGGAACTCGCGGCGATCGGCCGCCCGTCGATCCTCGTGCCGCTGCCGGGCTCCCTCGACCAGGACCAGGCCGCCAACGCCGCGACCCTCGACGCCATCGGCGCGGCGCTGGCGGTGAAGCAGCCGGATTTCACGCCCGAACGGCTCGCCGCGGAGCTGACCGCCTGCTTCGAGACGCCGGCAAAATTGACCGCGGCGGCCGATGCGGCCAGAAGCGCGGGCATCCACGACGCCGCCGAGCGGCTGGCCGAGGTCGTCGTCGAGACGGCCGCCCGCACCTGATTTCTTGAGGGATTCCGCACCGGCGGTCCCGCCACCAGACGGTTCGACCCATGAAGCTGCCCGACAAGCTCGGCCCCATCCACTTCATCGGCATCGGCGGCATCGGCATGTCCGGCATCGCCGAAGTGATGCACAACCTCGGCTACACGGTGCAGGGCTCGGACGCCTCCGACAACGCCAATGTCCGCCGTCTCGCCGAGAAGGGCATGCGCACCTTCGTGGGCCACGACGCCGAGAACGTCGAGGAGGCCGCCCTCGTCGTCGTCTCGACCGCGATCCGGCGCGACAACCCCGAGCTGCAGGCCGCCCGCGAGCGACGCCTGCCCGTGGTGCGACGGGCCGAGATGCTGGCGGAGCTGATGCGCTTCAAGTCCTGCGTGGCGATCGCCGGCACGCACGGCAAGACCACGACCACGTCGCTCGTCGCCACGCTGCTTGACGCCGGCAACCTCGACCCGACCGTGATCAACGGCGGCATCATCAACGCCTACGGCACCAACGCCCGCATGGGGGCGGGCGAGTGGATGGTGGTGGAGGCCGACGAGTCCGACGGCACCTTCCTGAAGCTGCCGGCCGACGTCGCGATCGTCACCAACATCGATCCCGAGCATCTCGACCATTTCGGCTCGTTCGACGCGATCAAGGACGCGTTCCGGCGCTTCATCGACAACATCCCGTTCTACGGCTTCGCGGTGATGTGCATCGACCACCCGGTGGTCCAGGACCTCGTCGGCCATATCGAGGACCGGCGGATCATCACCTACGGCGAGAACCCGCAGGCCGACGTGCGCCTGATCGACGTGGACCTGCGCGGCGGCCAGAGCCGCTTCCGGGTGATGATCCGCGACCGTCGGCCCGGCTACCGGATGGAGATGGAGGATCTCGTCCTCCCGATGCCCGGCAAGCACAACGCCCTCAACGCCACCGCGGCGCTCGCCGTCGCGCACGAGCTCGGCGTGAAGCCGGACGCGATCCGCCAGGCGCTCGCGGGCTTCGGCGGCGTGAAGCGGCGCTTCACCCGCACCGGCGAGTGGAACGGCGCGACGATCTTCGACGATTACGGACACCATCCGGTGGAGATCAAGGCGGTGCTCAAGGCCGCCCGCGCCTCGACCGAGCACGGCGTCGTCGCCATCGTGCAGCCGCACCGCTACACCCGCCTGCAGTCGCTGTTCGACGATTTCTGCACCTGCTTCAACGATGCCGACACGGTCATCGTCGCGCCGGTCTACGCGGCCGGCGAGCAGCCGATCGAGGGCTTCGACCGCGACAGCCTCGTGGCCGGCCTGCGCTCCCGCGGCCACCGCGACGCCCGGGCCCTGGAGCGGCCGGAGGAACTCGCGGGCATCATCGCGGACCTCGCCAAGCCCGGCGACTACGTGGTGTGCCTTGGCGCCGGCACGATCACCCAGTGGGCCTACGCCCTGCCGGACGAACTCGCCGCGCGGGGACGGTAGGCGCGGTGCGCGCGCCCGCCCCGGGAAGCCTCTCGGGTCGGCGGCACCCTCGACCGTCCACACTGGGCTGCGCTCCGAGGATGAACCCGGCGGTGACTCTCCGGACCCCGGCCTCGCAGCGTCCGCTGCCACCCCGATGCGACGACACCAGGATCGCCGCATCCCTCTCCCCGCGGGCGGGGCGAGGGGAGACACACAGATGACCGCCTCTCTGCACGATCGCATCCGGGCCGCCGCGCCCGACCTCCGCGGGCGCCTGCTCGCCGACCAGCCGCTCGCCGACCTCACCTGGTTCCGGGTCGGCGGACCGGCCGAGGTGCTGTTCACCCCGGCCGACGAGGAGGATCTCGCCCGCCTCCTCGCCGCTCTCGATCCGGACGTGCCGGTCACGGTGATCGGGCTCGGCTCGAACCTGATCGTGCGGGACGGCGGCGTGCCGGGCGTGGTCGTGCGCCTCGGCGGCAAGGCCTTCGGCAGCATCGCGGTCGACGGCGACGCGCTGACCGTCGGCACCGCGGTCCCGGACATGCGCCTCGCCAAGGCGGCCGCCGAGGCCGGGCTCGACGGGCTCGCCTTCTACCGGGGCATCCCCGGCTCGATCGGCGGGGCGCTGCGCATGAACGCGGGCGCGCATGGTGGCGAGACCACCGACGTGCTGGTCGAGGCCCGCGGCATCGACCGCGGGGGCGCGCTGCGCACCTTCAGCCACGCCGACATGGGCTTCTCCTACCGGCACTCGGACGCCCCGGAGGACGTGATCTTCACGCGCGCCGTCTTCCGCGGGCGGCCCGGCGACCGGGTCGCCATCGAGGCCGAGATGGAGCGGGTCACCGCCGCCCGCGAGGCCGCGCAGCCGATCCGCGAGCGGACCGGCGGCTCGACCTTCGCCAACCCGGACGGCGGCAAGGCGTGGCAGCTCGTCGACGCCGCCGGCTGCCGCGGATTGAGGCGGGGCGGCGCCCAGGTCAGCGAGATGCACTGCAACTTCCTGATCAACACCGGTACCGCGAGCGCGGCCGACATCGAGGGGCTCGGCGAGGAGGTCCGCCGCCGCGTCCGGGAGACCAGCGGGGTCGCATTGCGCTGGGAGATCCGGCGCATCGGCCGCCCCGCCGGCACGACGTGAGAGCGGTGTTCCGGACGGACCGGTGCGCTCAGATCCTGATTGAAGCCGACCTATTCGAGGTGCCCTGATGTCCAAGCACGTCGCCGTCCTGCTGGGCGGCACCTCCGCCGAGCGCGAGGTCTCCCTCAGTTCCGGCAAGGCCTGCGCCGACGCGCTCGAAGGGGAGGGCTACCGGGTCACCCGGGTCGATGTCGGCCCCGACATCGCCGCGGTGCTGACGGCGCTCCGGCCGGACGTGGCCTTCAACGCGCTCCACGGGCCGGACGGCGAGGACGGCACCATCCAGGGCCTGCTGGAGATCCTCAAGATCCCCTACACCCATTCCGGCGTCCTCGCGTCGGCGCTCGCGATGAACAAGGAGCGGGCCAAGACCGTCATGCGCGCCGCCGGCGTCGACGTGCCCGAGGGCCGGATCGTTAACCGTCGTGAGGCCGCCAGGACACACCCCCTGCCGCCACCCTACGTCGTGAAACCGATCGCGGAAGGCTCATCGGTGGGTGTGATCATCGTGCGCGACGGCCGCTCGCACCCGCCCCAGATCCTCGCCTCCGAGGAGTGGACGTTCGGCGAGCAAGTCCTTGCAGAACCTTACATTGCTGGCCGCGAACTCACCTGCGGCGTGATGGGCGACAAGGCCCTCGGGGTGATCGAGGTGAAGGCCGCCACGGGGGATTGGTACGATTACGACGCCAAGTACGCCCCGGGGGGCTCGGTGCACGTGCTCCCGGCCGAACTTAAACCAAATGTTTACCAGCGTGTCCAAGAACTGTCGTTAACGGCGCATCAAGCACTGGGCTGTCGGGGCGTCAGCCGTGCCGACCTTCGCTACGACGACACACCGGGTGGAACCGGTCTGCTCGTGGTTCTGGAGGTCAACACGCAACCCGGCATGACCCAGACGAGCCTTGTGCCGGAGATGGCGGCCCATGCGGGCCTGAGTTTCGGTGAGCTCGTCCGATGGATGGTGGAGGACGCTTCCCTGAATCGCTGAGCGGCGACGCCGCCGGCCGGAGCGGTCCCGCGCGCCTCGCCGGCGCGATCCTGGGACGGCTCACCGGCCGCGGCACGTCCCGGTCGCTCTCGGTTCGTCGGGCCCGCCCGAGTCAGCGCCTGAGCGAGCGCCTGCCCCGCGGCGCCGGGATCGTGGCGGTCTCCGTCTCCGCCGCCGCCGTGGCGCTCGCCGGTTTCGTGGCCAGCGGCCGCTACGACGCGTTCGTGGCCGAGCAGGGCCGCCCCCTCGACATCGCCGCGCGCGTCGCCGGCTTCGGCGTCGAGCGCGTCACCATCTCGGGCATCTCCCGCATGTACGAGCGCGAGGTCCTGGCGGCCGCCGGGATCGACTGGCGCTCCTCGGTTCCCTTCCTCGACGTCAACGACGTGCGCGAGCGGCTGCTCCGCGTGCCGCTGATCGCGCAGGCCTCGGTCCGGAAGATCTACCCCAACGAGATCGCCATCACCCAGGTGGAGCGCGAGCCCGCGGCCCTCTGGCAGAAGAACGGCGAGATCAGCGTGATCGCCGCCGACGGCACCGTCATCGACGCCATGCGCGACGACCGCTACGCCAGCCTGCCCCTGGTGGTCGGCGAGGACGCCAACACCAAGCTTCCGGAATACCTCGCCCTCATCGCCGCCGCGGGGCCGCTCGCCGAGCGGATCAAGGCCGGCACCTACGTGTCGGGCCGGCGCTGGACCCTCAAGTTCGACGGCATCGACGTGCGCCTGCCCGAGGTCGATCCGGCCGCGGCGCTCGCCCGCCTCGTCCGGTTCGAGCGCGAGGCCCACCTGCTCGAGAAGGACGTCATCGCGGTGGACCTGCGCATGCCGGACCGCCTGGTGGTGCGCCTGACCGAGGAGGCCGCCGCCGCCCGCGCGGAAGCCCAGAAGGCGAAGAAGAAGGGCGCGGCCAGCTGATGCCCTTCCTGTCGATCTCCGCCCGTCCCGCATCCCGCGCCCGGTAGCGTCAATGCACAGCCAACACGGCCTCACGCCGCGCTTGAAGCCGCTCTCCGCCCGGCGCTCGACCACCCTCTCGGTGCTCGACATCGGCACGAGCAAGGTGGTCTGCCTCATCGCCGAGCTGCAGCCCGCCGAAGCGCTCACGACGCTCCGCGGCCGCACGCACCTCGCGCGCATCATCGGCATCGGCCACCAGCGCTCCCTGGGCCTGAAGGGCGGCGCCATCGTCGATCTCGCCGCGGCCGAGAGCGCGATCCGTCAGGCGGTCCACGCCGCCGAGCGGATGGCCAAGGTCGAGGTCCAGTCGGTCATCGTCAACATGTCGGGCGGCCGGCTCGCCTCGCAGCATTTCCAGGCGCGGGTGAACGTCCGCTCGGGCACCGTCACGGGCAGCGACGTCGAGCGGGTGCTCGAGACCGCCAGCGCCCACGGCGTCAGCCCCGGCCGGGCCGTGCTGCACGCGCTGCCCACCGGCTACGCCCTCGACGGGCAGGGCGCCGTCATCGACCCGTCGGGCATGATCGGAGAGGCGCTCAGCGTCGACCTGCACGTCGTCACCAGCGAGCTCGCGGCCGCCCGCAACGTCATGCTGGCGGTGGAGCACTGCCACCTCGGCGTCGAGGCGGTGATCGCCACGCCCTACGCGGCCGGCCTCTCGGCGCTGGTCGACGACGAGGCCGAGATGGGCGTCTGCGTCGTCGACATGGGCGGCGGCACCACCAGCGTCGGCGTGTTCTCCGGCGGCCACCTCGTTCACGTGGACGCCCTGGCGGTCGGCGGCCACCACGTCACCATGGACATCGCCCGCGGCCTCTCCACCCGCATGGCGGCGGCCGAGCGGCTGAAGACCCTCTACGGCTCGGCCCTCTCCACCCCCTCCGACGACCGCGACATGATCGCCGTGCACGGCGTCGGCGAGGACGAGGGCGAGGCGCCGGCCCACATCCCGCGCTCGCAGCTCGTGCGGATCATCAAGCCGCGCGTCGAGGAGGTGGTCGAGCTGGTGCGGGACCGCCTGCGCGACGCGGGCTTCGCCGCCCAGGCCGGGCGGCGCGTCGTCCTCACCGGCGGCGCCAGCCAGCTCGTCGGTCTGCCCGAGGTCGCCCGCCGCGTCCTCCAGGGTCAGGTGCGGATCGGACGGCCCCTCGGCATCCGGGGCCTGCCGGAAGCCGCCAAGGGTCCGGCCTTCTCGGCCGCGGTCGGCCTGCTCGTCTACCCGCAGGTCGCCCATGCCGAGCATTTCGAGCCGCGGGGGCACGGCGCCTTCGCGGCGACCGGGACCGACAACTACCTGAACCGGGTCGGCCGCTGGCTCCGGGACAGCTTCTAGGTTTCACGCCCGCCCGCTCGCGCGGGGGGATCGAAGGGATCCGGCGCCCAGGCGTCGCACGGACAGCACAGTTAGCGAGAGGCTCGACACCATGGCCATCACCCTCCAGGCGCCGGACATCCGGGAACTGAAGCCCCGCATCACCGTCTTCGGCGTCGGCGGCGCCGGCGGCAACGCCGTCAACAACATGATCGAGTCGGGCCTCCTCGGCTGCGAGTTCGTCGTGGCCAACACCGACGCGCAGGCGCTCACCTCCTCGAAGGCCGAGCGGGTGATCCAGATGGGCCTGGGCGTCACCCAGGGCCTCGGCGCCGGATCGCACCCGGAGGTCGGCTCGGCCGCCGCCGACGAGGTGATCGACGAGATCCGCGACCAGCTCTCCGGCGCCCACATGTGCTTCATCACCGCCGGCATGGGCGGCGGCACCGGCACCGGCGCCGCGCCGGTCATCGCCCGGGCGGCCCGCGACATGGGCATCCTGACGGTCGGCGTCGTGACCAAGCCGTTCCAGTTCGAGGGCATGCGCCGCATGCGGACCGCCGAGTCCGGCATCCAGGAGCTGCAGGCCGCGGTCGACACCCTGATCGTGATCCCGAACCAGAACCTGTTCCGGGTCGCCAACGAGAAGACCACCTTCGCGGACGCCTTCGCGATGGCCGACCAGGTGCTCTACTCGGGCGTCGCCTGCATCACCGACCTGATGGTGAAGGAGGGCCTCATCAACCTCGACTTCGCCGACGTCCGGGCGATCATGCGCGGCATGGGCAAGGCCATGATGGGCACCGGCGAGGCGTCCGGCGAGAAGCGCGCCAACCGCGCCGCCGAGGCCGCCATCGCCAACCCGCTGCTCGACGACGTCTCGATGAAGGGCGCCCGCGGCCTGCTGATCTCGATCACCGGCGGCTCCGACTTGACCCTCTACGAGCTCGACGAGGCCGCCACCCGCATCCGCGAGGAGGTCGACCAGGACGCCAACATCATCCTGGGCGCCACCTTCGACGAGAGCCTCGACGGCATCATCCGCGTGTCGGTGGTCGCCACCGGCATCGAGCCGGCGCTGATCTCGGCGAACTCGCCCAACAACCCGGCCATCGCCGAGACCGAGCAGCGCATCGCCGAGGTTGCCGAGCGCCTGCGCGCCGAGGCCCGCTCGCGCGCCGCCTCGCCGGTGCCGAGCATCCGCACCGAGTCGGTCGCCCCGGCGCCGATGCCCGCCCCGGCCCCCGCGCCGCTCGCGGCCCCCGAGATGCGCCCCGAGTCGCGGATCGACAGCCGCATCGAGGCCGCCGCGCCGATGACCCGCGACGACGTCGTGCTCGCCCCGGTCCAGGCGCGCGCCGCGGCGCCGTTCGTCCCGGCCCCCGCGCCGCAGCGCGTCGAGGCGGCGCCCGCCGTCGAGGCCGGCCCGTTCGTGCCGCCGCGTCCGGCCGCCCCGACGGGCACGCCGCTCGCCCGCGCCCCGCGCATGCCGCAGATCCACGAGCTGCCGCCGATCGCCCAGACGCAGATCATGGCGAACCGCGCTGCCGAGGAGGCCGCCCCGGAATCCAAGCGGACCTCGCTGCTGCGCCGGCTCGCGACGGTGGGCTTCGGCGGCCGCCGCGAGGACATGGACGGCGCCCCGGCGGCCCGGCCGGCCTCGCCAGCCGCCCCGCAGCCGCATATGGCCCAGTCGCACATGGCCCAGTCGCACATGGCCCAGCCCCACATGGCGCAGCCCCACGTGCCGCCGGCCCCGCGCGCTCCGGCCGCCCCCGCGGTCCCGCAGTACCGCCCGGCCCAGGGCAACCTCGACGGTCAGGGACGGGCCGCGCCCCAGCCGCGGATGATGGACGACGATCAGCTCGAGATCCCGGCCTTCCTCCGCCGTCAGGCGAACTGACCGGGGCGGGTCTCCGGCATGGCCCGGGGCTGGCGGGAAACCGCCGGCCCCTTCGCGCTGCAGCAAAGCAACTCATGGTTGTTGCAGTGAGGAATAGGGCTCGACGAGGCTGTGCACCGCGGCTCTCGAGCCGTGGCGCATGGTGCATCCGCGCCACAGAACGGCCGCGGGTTAGTCACGCATTAACCAACCTTTAAGCCTTTGGTGGAGCAGCGCTTTGTGGTTACGAACCGCTAAGCGTGTCTGTAACAGACCGTAAGAATCCGTGATTTGGCTGCCCTGTGCGGCGCAGCTATAGAAACCATGTGATCGAGACGACACGCAGCAGGACACAACCTGATCGCGTGGGCTAGGGCATCAAGCAGCGGACGGATCAGTCAGTTTCTCCTCACCCCCAGTCGGGGTGGCGGAAATGATCGCGCCCGGGGGCTAAGGAATGCGAACGCATAAACAGACGACCCTCAAAGGGCCGGCGACTCTCTCGGGGATCGGAGTTCACTCCGGCAACCCCGCCGAGATCACCATCCGACCCGCTCCGGCCAATCACGGCATCGCCTTCCTCCGCACCGGCACCACCCACGGCAACGACCGCCTGATCAAGGCGCATCACGCCCTCGTCTCCGCCACCGAACTCTGCACCGTCCTGGGTGACGTCGAGACCGGCGCGGTCGCCACCGTCGAGCACCTGATGTCCGCCCTGTACGGGCTGGGCGTCGACAACGCTCTGGTCGAGATCGACGGCCCCGAGATGCCGATCCTCGACGGGTCCGCTCTCCCCTTCGTCCAGGCGATTGACCAGACCGGCATCGCCACCTGCGACACGCCGCGGCGCTGGCTCAAGATCCTCCGCCACGTCCGCATCGAGACCGGGACATCCTTCGCGGAACTGCGCCCGATCGACCGCGGCTTCCGCCTCGACGTCGAGATCGACTTCGAGAGCCCGGTGATCGGCCGTTCCCGCAAGGCGATGGACCTGTCGCCCGCGACCTACCGCCGCGAGATCGCCGGCGCCCGCACCTTCGGGATGATGCGGGACGTGGAGCGCTACTGGAAGGCGGGCTTCGCCCTCGGCGCCTCCCTGGAGAACACCGTGGCGGTCGGCGAGACCGCGGTGGTCAATCCCGAGGGCCTGCGCTTCCAGGACGAGTTCGTCCGCCACAAGATCCTCGACGCCATCGGCGACCTCGCCCTGGCGGGCCTGCCGATCCAGGGAGCCTACCGCTCCTATTGCGGCGGCCACCGGATGAATGTCGGGGTGCTGTCGGCCCTGTTCGCCGACCGGGCGAACTACGCCATCGTCGAGGCGCAGGGCTCGCGCCGCGAGACCGTGCTGTCCGAACTCGGCGCCGGCCTGGGCCTCGCCGCCTTCGCGGGCGACCTGTAGCCCCTGTGACCGACGGGCCACAGCCCGCAACCGATCCTGACTGCCGCAGCCTTGCCGCTTTCGTGCCCGAATCGAACGGCACGGTTTAACGGTCCGTGAACGGCGGGCACGGCCCGGGGCGGGCCGGATCCACCCACGCGATGGCATGACGGCGCGCAACGGCGCCGGTTCCGGGAAAGAGCGCCAGATGCCTGTCACCATTCGTTATCGCCGGGCAGCGGCCTTCGCGGCGCCCCTCGTGGCCGTCCTCGGCCTGGGCCTCGGCGGCTGCGACTTCGACCCGACGAGCATCTTCGCCGAGAAGTACAAGCCCGAGGTCGTGCCGGACGTTCCGGCCGACAAGCTGTACAGCGACGGCCTCGCCAAGCTCGAGGACAGCGACTACGAGGGCGCGGTCAAGAAGTTCGACAGCCTGGACAAGCAGTACCAGTACTCCGATTGGTCCCGGAAGGCGCTGCTGATGACGGCATACGCCAATTACGAGGGCCAGAAGTACGACGACGCGATCAGCGCCTCGAAGCGCTACCTGCAGCGCCATCCGGCCAGCAAGGATGCGGCCTACGCGCAGTACCTGATGGCGATGTCGAACTATAAGCAGATCCCGGACGTCACCCGCGATCAGGAGCGCTCCGAGAAGGCCCTCGTCGCGCTGCAGGAGCTGGTGCAGAAGTACCCGACCTCCGAATACGCCGCGGACGCGAAGGCGAAGATCCAGATCACCCGCGATCAGCTCGCCGGCAAGGAGATGGAGATCGGCCGCTTCTACCTCGAGAAGCGCAATTTCCCGGCGGCGATCAACCGCTTCCGCGACGTGGTCGCCAAGTATCAGACCACCCGGCACGCCGAGGAGGCGCTCGAGCGCCTGACCGAGGCCTACTGGGCGCTCGGCATCACCCAGGAGGCGCAGAACGCCGCCGCGGTGCTCGGCCACAACTTCCCGGAGAGCCTCTGGTACAAGGACGCCCACGCGCTGCTGGCGCAGGGCGGTCTCGAGCCCCGCGAGGAGAAGAGCTCGTTCCTCTCGAAGATCTACCGGACCGTCACGGGCAAGACCGCCTCGGCCCAGTAAGCCGCCGCGCCCGCGCGGGGACTGCCCACGAAACCTCGAGGCCCGGAGCCGCCGCTCCGGGCCTTGCCCATTGCGGCGCCCGGCGCGTTGCACCGACCGCGCGGTGCGACGCATTTTTGGGGTGAATCCGCGCCGCGGCGGCCTTATGTCTGCGGTCCCATCCTGAGGAATCCCCGTCGCCGCATGCTGGCGCAGCTCGCGATCCGCGACATCGTCCTGATCGACAGGCTCGAACTGAATTTCCGATCGGGACTCAGCGTCCTGACCGGGGAGACGGGCGCGGGCAAATCGATCCTGCTCGACGCCTTCGCCCTGGCGCTCGGCGGCCGCGGCGACGGCCGCCTCGTCCGCCACGGCGAGGCGCAGGGCGCGGTCACGGCCGTGTTCGACCTGCCCCTCGACCATCCGGCGCGCCGGATCGCGGCCGAGGCCGAGATCGACACCGAGGGCGACCTGATCCTGCGCCGGACCCAGATGGCGGACGGCCGGACCCGCGCCTTCGTCAACGACCAGCCGGTGGGCGTTCAGGTCCTGCGGGCGATCGGCGCGGCTCTCGTGGAGATCCACGGTCAGCACGATGACCGGGCGCTGGCCGACCCCGCCTCGCACCGGGCGATCCTCGATGCCTTCGGCGGCCTCCAGACCCAGCTCGCGAAGGTCGCCGCCGCGTCGCGAACCGTGCGGCATGCCCGCACCGAACTCGCCGAGCACCGCGCCCGCGTTGAGGCGGCCCGAAAGGAATCCGACTTCCTGCGCCACGCCGTGGAGGAGCTCGCCGCACTGGCGCCGCTCGCCGGTGAGGAGGCCCAGCTCGCCGAGCGCCGCACGATCATGCAGCAATCCGAGAAGGTCGCGCGCGAGCTCAACGAGGCGCTCGAGGCCGTCGGCGGCCCCCATTCCGGCGTGCCGCACCTCTCGGCCGCCCTGCGCAAGCTGGAGCGGCGCGCCGCGCAGCTGCCGGCCCTGGTGGACCCGTGCGTGAACGTCCTCGACGCCGCGATGGTCGCCCTCGACGAAGCCCGCGCGGTCCTCGAGGCGGCGGTGGCCGAGACGGAGTTCGATCCCCGCGACCTGGAGCGCGTCGAGGAGCGGCTCTTCGCCCTGCGCGCCGCCTCGCGCAAGTACGATGTCCCGGCCGACGACCTCGCCGCCCTGGCGGAACGCTACGCCGGCGACGTGGCGGCGATCGATGCCGGCGAGGCGGCGCTGGCCGGGCTGGAGCAGGCGCTCGCGACGGCGGAGGCCGCCTACGCCGAGGCGGCCGAGAAGCTCAGCGCCGGGCGGCGCCGGGCGGCCAAGCAGCTCGACGCGGCCGTGAAGGCCGAGCTGCCGCCGCTCAAGCTGGAGCGCGCCCGCTTCATCACCGAGATCGCCACGGACCCGGATTCCCGCGACCCGGCCGGCACCGACCGGGTCGAGTTCTGGGCCCAGACCAATCCCGGGACCAAGCCCGGCCCGATGATGAAGGTCGCCTCGGGCGGCGAGCTGTCGCGCTTCATGCTGGCGCTGAAGGTCGTGCTGGCCGACAAGGGCTCGGCCCCGACGCTCATCTTCGACGAGATCGATACCGGCGTGGGCGGCGCGGTGGCGGATGCCATCGGGATGCGGCTCGCCCGGCTGGCGGCGACCGTGCAGGTGGTCGCGGTCACCCACGCGCCCCAGGTCGCCGCGCGGGCGGAGACGCATTTCCTGATCGCCAAGGCCCCCGTGAAAGGGGCCGGCCGCGTCGCCACGCGGGTCGCGAGCCTGCCGGTCGCCGAGCGCCGCGAGGAGATCGCCCGGATGCTGGCGGGCGCCACCGTCACCGACGAGGCCCGGGCGGCGGCCGCGCGACTCCTCCAGGGCGCCGACGCGTGAACCGGCGTCAACCTTAACCGTTGGTTGAAGGTAATAATTCGTTAACTATTCATCGTGAGAATGCTGTCATCCCGGTACCGCGGCAGGGTTGGGCGGTCGAAGGGCGGGAGGAGCCATGAAGCCGTCAGTCGTCGACTCCGATGGGTCTCTGCCCGCGGGACAGCCCCTGAAGCGGGCGGTCGACACCCGCCAGCTCGGCCTCACGCTCCGCACGGTCTACGAGGGCAGCGTCGACACGCAGCCGATCACCGACACGCATGTCGAGCTGCTCCTGCGCCTGCGCCAGAAGGAGCGGGAGCTGCGCCGGGCGGTCTGACCCGGGGCGGCGGCCTCACCAGCGGCGCGCCCCCGGCCGGCGACGGTACTCGGCCGCACGAATCAGCGTCAGCACGCGGTCGAGGCTCACCAGCAGCTCCGCCTCCTCGACGCGCGCCGCGGAGGCCGCGTCCGGGTCGGGGCTGAATTTCTGCCGGGCCTGCGCCAGCGCGAGCGCCCGCTCCACGGCCTCCCGCTCGGCGTGCAGGGCCAGCCAGGCCGGATCGGATTCCGTCGCCGCATCCACCTCGTCGCCGCCCACGATCCGCGCGTCCTTCTGCTGCCGGCTGCCGCTCCTGGCTGAGAGGAACGCGCGAGAGGCCGGAACCGTGCCGCGCCCGGCCGACGCGCGGTGTCGTCCCCCGTGTCGTCCCCCCGTCATCCCCCGTGTCATCCCGGTGTCATCTACTTGTCGTAACCGCCCGGCCATCGGGCGGCCGGCGCTGGGTCTCTTCGGAAGATCGGCCGCAGGGCTCTGCCGCGGGCACGGGCCCGCCGGCGGGGCAGCGCAGGCTCTAGCCCGACGGCAACGGAGATTCCTTTGAGACCCTTCGCTTACGCGCTCGCCGTCGGCCTCGCGACGGTTCAGCTGGCGTCCGCGGCGCTCGCCGCCGATATCACCGGCGCCGGCGCCACCTTCCCGTTCCCGGTCTACTCGAAGTGGGCCGAGGCCTATCGCAAGGAGACCGGCTCGGGCCTCAACTACCAGTCGATCGGCTCCGGCGGCGGCATCAAGCAGATCCAGGCCAAGACGGTCGATTTCGGCGCCACCGACGCGCCCCTGAAGCCCGAGCAGCTGGCCAAGGACGGCCTCGTCCAGTTCCCGACCGTGATGGGCGGCGTCGTGCCGGTGGTGAACATCCCCGGGATCGAGCCCGGCAAGCTGAAGCTCACCGGCGACGTGCTGGCCGACATCTACGCCGGCAAGATCGCGAAGTGGAGCGATCCGCGCATCGCCAAGCTCAATGACGGGCTGAAGCTGCCCGACGCCAACATCACCCCGGTCTACCGCTCCGACGCGTCGGGCACGACCAACATCTTCACCACCTACCTGTCCCAGGTCTCCGAGCCCTGGAAGAAGGAGTACGGCGCGGCCACGACGATCTCCTGGCCGGTCGGTCAGGGCGGCAAGGGCAACGAGGGCGTGACCGCCACCGTCAAGCAGGTTCCGAACGCCATCGGCTACGTCGAGTCGGCCTACGCCAAGCAGAACAAGCTCTCCTACGCCCTGCTGCAGAACAAGGCCGGCCAGTACCCGCAGCCCGACGACAAGGCGTTCCAGGCCGCGGCGGCGAGCGCCGACTGGAAGGCGACCCCGGGCTTCGGCATCTCGCTGACCAATCAGCCGGGCGAGGCGGCGTGGCCGATCACGGCGGCGACCTTCATCTTGGTCCACAAGGACGCCGCCGATCCGGCCAAGTCCGCCGCCGTGCTCAAGTTCTTCGACTGGGCCTACAAGAACGGCGACACGCTCGCCACCGACCTCGACTACGTCCCGCTGCCGGACAACGTCGTCGAACTGATCCACCAGGAGTGGAAGGACGTGAAGGGCAAGGACGGCAAGCCTGTCCTCAACATGTGAGCGTGGCGGGGAGGGGGTGAGAACCTCCTCCCTCGCTTCCGGGAACGCACCGCGCTACCACGCCCCCCTTCGCAGAGAACCGCGGATGCCCGCTTTGACCGAATCGATCGCCCTCGGCCGAACCCGTTCCGCGACCGCGCGGAAGGCGCCGAGCCGGAGCCTCGACACGCTGTTCCGGACCTGCTCGTACGGCGCGGCCCTGCTGGTGCTGCTCGTGCTCGCCGGCATCCTCGGCTCGATCCTGTACGGCGGCTGGCCCGCCTTCCGCGAGTTCGGCTTCGGCTTCCTGACCTCCAGCGCCTGGAACGTCGGGACCGAGCAGTACGGCGCCCTGGTCGCGGTGATCGGGACTGTCGCCTCCGCCTTCCTGGCCCTGCTGATCGGCGTGCCCGTCTCGCTGGGCATCGCGGTCTACCTCACCCAGCTCTGTCCGGGCTGGGCCCGCAAGCCGGTCGCCATGACGATCGAGCTGCTCGCGGCCGTGCCGAGCATCATCTACGGCATGTGGGGCCTGTTCGTGTTCGCGCCGCTCCTGGCGCGCTACGTCCAGATCCCGGTCTCGAACCTCGTGGAGGGCATGCCGATCGTCGGCACGCTGTTCTACGCCCGGGTGCCGTCGGGCGTCGGCGTCTTCACCGCCGGGATCATCCTGGCGATCATGATCGTGCCGTTCATCGCCTCGATCGCCCGCGACATGCTCGACCAGATCCCGACCGTGCTGCGCGAGAGCGCCTACGGGATCGGCTGCACCACCTGGGAGGTCGTGCGCCACGTGCTGGTGCCGCAGGCGGCCGTCTCGATCATCGGCGCGATCATGCTCGGCCTCGGCCGGGCGCTCGGCGAGACGATGGCGGTGACCTTCGTGGTCGGCAACGCCAACCGGCTCTCGGCCTCGATCTTCGACCCCAGCTCGACCATCGCGTCGCGCATCGCCAACGAGTTCAACGAGGCGGACGGCCTCCAGCTGAACGCGCTGATGGCTCTGGGCTGCATCCTGTTCGTGATCACCTTCGTGGTGCTCATCATCGCCCGGCTGCTGACGCGCCGCGTCCAGGCCGCCTGAGGAGCACGCGCGATGGTTTCCTCCAGCACGATCGCCGCCACCGCCCAGCGCCGCCCCGGCCGGGTCCGCCAGGGGCGCCGCGTCGCCGACCGGACCCTGCGCGTCGCCTGCACCGGCGCCACCGTGGTGGGTGCCCTGGTCCTCGGCTCGATCCTGGTGATGCTGATCGTCCAGGGCGTGCGCGGCTTCACGCCGACCCTGTTCACCAACCCGACCCCGGGCCCGGGCTCGGAGGGCGGCGGCATCGCCAACGCCATCCTGGGCAGCCTCGTTCTGACCGGGATCGGCATCCTGATCGCGACGCCGGTCGGCGTCATGGCCGGGACCTTCCTGGCCGAGTACGGGCGCGGCTCGAAGCTGGCCGCCCTGATCCGCTTCCTCAACGACGTCCTGCTCTCGGCGCCGTCGATCCTGATCGGCCTGTTCGTCTACACGCTGATGGTGCGGCCGATGGGCACCTACTCGGGCTGGGCCGGCGGCGTGGCGCTGGCGATCATCGCCGTGCCGGTGATCGTGCGCACCACCGAGGACATGCTGCGCCTCGTGCCCGGCACCCTGCGGGAGGCCGGCGCGGCGCTCGGCGCGCCGCCCTCGACGGTGATCATGAGCGTGACCTGGCGGGCGGCCTCGGCCGGAATCGTCACCGGCATCATCCTGGCTCTCGCCCGCATCGCCGGCGAGACCGCGCCGCTGCTGTTCACCGCGCTCAACAACAATTCCTGGTTCTCGGCCAACCTGATGGGCGGCGTCGCGAACCTGCCGGTGATGATCTACCAGTTCGCCCTCTCGCCCTACCCGAACTGGCAGGGCCTGGCCTGGGCGGGCGCGCTCCTGATCACCACCACCATCCTGGCGCTGTCGATCATCGCGCGCCTCGTGATCAAGCCGCAGGCCTCGCGCTGAGCCCCCTTTCGAGGACACGACGATGAACGCCGCCTCCGCGATCCCCACGGTCGAGCTGAACCGCAACCGCGCCGAAGAGGGCGGCCCCGTGCGGATCGCCGTCAAGGACCTGAACTTCTACTACGGCAGCTTCCACGGGCTGAAGGACGTCAACCTCAACTTCCACGACCGGCAGGTGACGGCGCTGATCGGCCCCTCCGGCTGCGGCAAGTCCACCCTGCTGCGCTGCTTCAACCGGATCTACAGCCTCTACCCGGAGCAGCGCGCGGAGGGCGAGATCCTGCTCGACGGCGAGAACATCCTCAGCCCCTCCGTCGACCTGAACGAGCTGCGCTCGCGCATCGGCATGGTGTTCCAGAAGCCGACGCCGTTCCCGATGTCGATCTACGACAACGTGGCCTTCGGCCTGCGCCTCTACGAGAAGCTGCCGAAATCCGAGCTCGACGGCCGGATCGAGGAATCCCTGCGCAAGGCCGCCCTCTGGGACGAGGTGAAGGACAAGCTCCGGCAGCCCGGGACCGGCCTGTCGGGCGGCCAGCAGCAGCGCCTGTGCATCGCCCGGACGGTGGCGCAGAAGCCGGAGGTGATCCTGTTCGACGAGCCGACCTCGGCGCTCGACCCGATCTCCACCGGCCGCATCGAGGAGCTGATCGAGCAGCTGCGCGACGAGTTCACCATCGTGATCGTCACCCACAACATGCAGCAGGCGGCGCGCATCTCGCAGTTCACCGCCTTCATGTATCTGGGGCAGCTCGTCGAGTTCGGTCCGACCAACCGGATGTTCATGAACCCGACGGAACGCCGCACGCAGGACTACATCACCGGCCGCTTCGGCTAGTCTGCCGGGCCGCTCCGGTCCCGGGACCGCCGCTCGCGTCTCCGGCGCGCCGGCGGGTCCCGCAAGCCTCCCGGAGGGCCGTCCCCGGGACCCCATCGAAGGATCCGCCATGCCCGGCCATATCGTCACCTCCTACGACACCGACCTGGAGAACCTGCGTCGCTCGATCTCGGAGATGGGCGGCGTCGCCGAGAAGATGACCGCGGAGGCGACCGACGCCCTCGTGCGCCGGGACGACACGCTCGCCCAGGCGGTGATCCTCGCCGACAAGCGCCTCGACGCGCTGCAGCGGGACATCGAGGAGCGCGCCGTGCTGCTGATCGCCCGGCGCCAGCCCCTGGCGATCGACCTGCGCGAGACCATCTCGGCGATCCGCGTCTCCGGCGATCTGGAGCGGATCGGCGACCTCGCCAAGAACGTCGCCAAGCGCGTGGTGGCGATCTCCGACCAGGCGCCGGCCCAGAAGATCGTGCTCGGCGTGCGCCACATGAGCGACCTCGCCGAGGGTCAGCTCAAGGACGTGCTCGACGCCTACGGGAGCCGCGACGTCCAGGCGGCCCACGACGTCTGGGAGCGCGACGGCGAGATCGACGCCCTGTACAATTCCCTGTTCCGCGAGCTCCTGACCTACATGATGGAGGATCCGCGCAACATCTCGTTCTGCACGCATCTCCTGTTCTGCGCGAAGAACGTCGAGCGCATCGGCGACCACACCACCAACATCGCCGAGACGATCCACTACCTCGCCACGGGCGAGACGCTGGCGGGTGACCGGCCGAAGAACGACGCGTCGAACTACGCGACCGTGGACGGCGTGCAGGCGCCGTGAGGCGCCGACCCCGGCGCCTTCCTGTGGGCGCGGCCGGGGTCACTCTCCGTGCGGGTTGAGGCGGGGCGGCGCCTCCTGCACCATCCGGGGACCGCCCGCAGAACGAGTCTTCGAACGTGAGCATGCAAGTCCTGATCGTCGAGGACGAGGAGGCCCTGAGCACGCTGCTCCGCTACAACCTGGAGGCCGAGGGCTTCCTGGTGGATTCGGCGGCGCGCGGCGACGACGCCGAGCTGCTCCTGGCGGAGCGGATCCCGGACCTCGTCCTGCTCGACTGGATGCTGCCCGGCCTCTCGGGGATCGAGCTGTGCCGCCGGATCCGGGCGCGCCGGGAGACCGAGCGCCTGCCGGTGATTATGCTCACCGCCCGGGGCGAGGAGGGCGACCGCGTCCGCGGTCTCGGCACGGGCGCCGACGACTACATCGTCAAGCCGTTCTCGGTCCCGGAGCTGCTCGCCCGGATCCGCGCGCTCCTGCGCCGGGCCAAGCCCGCCCACGTCTCGGACCGGCTAGCGGCCGGCGACCTGGAACTCGACCGCATCGGCCACCGCGTCCGCCGCGGCGGCGAGGAGCTGCATCTGGGCCCCACGGAGTTCCGGCTCCTGGAATTCCTGATGCTGGCGCCGGGCCGGGTCTTCTCCCGCGAGCAGCTCCTCGACGGGGTGTGGGGCCACGACGTCTACATCGACGAGCGTACCGTCGACGTCCATGTCGGGCGGCTGCGCAAGGCGCTGAACGGCCCGCGCCAGACCGACCCGATCCGTACGGTCCGGGGCTCGGGCTACGCCTTCGACGAGACCTTCTCGCTGGAGGCCTGAGGCGGCCTCACTGGCCGTCCGGATAGGACTTCGCTCCGGCGCACCGTCATCGCGAGCGCAGCGAAGCGACCCAGGGCGGCGGGACGCCGATGCGCGCGGCGCTGCTGGGTTGCTTCGCTCCGCTCGCAAAGACGGTGGGACGGGCCCGCGAAGATCCGCGCGTCCCGGTCTCCAGGGATTCAGCGCGCCAGCGCCGCGCTCCGGCCCGAGGCGGCCGGCACCGCCTCCAGCGCCGCCAGGACCGTCCCCTCGGTGAGGATCTGCGGCAGCACCTGGGGCTCTCCCGTCCCGGTATAGAGCAGGTAGAGCGGGACGCCGCTGCGCCCGTGCTTCTCCAGGAGGCGGGTAATCTCGGGGTTCTGGTTGGTCCAGTCGCCCTTCATGTAGGTCACGCCGCGCTCGGCCATCGCGGCCCGCACGGCCTTGGTGTTGAGCGAGGTCGCCTCGTTGACCGCGCAGGTGATGCACCACGCGGCGGTCATGTCCACGAAGACGGGGCGGTGCGCGTCGACCAGGGCGTCGAGGCGCGCCTGCGTGAACGGCTCGATCCCGTCGGCGGCGGCCTGCGCGGCCGGCGCGGCGCGGTCCCGGGGCAGGGTGACGGCGAGGGCCCCGACGGCGATCAGCGCCAGCGCGGCGGCGGCCTGCGCGACCCGGCCGGCCCGCGGCGGGGCGGCGCGGCCGTGCTCCCAGGCCCAGGCGGCGAAGCCCACGAGGACGAGGCCGATCAGCGCCGCCAGCAGCCCGCGCGGGTCGACCTGCTGCGCCAGCACCCAGATCAGCCACGCCACGGTGGCGTAGACCGGGAAGGCCAGCACCTGCTTGAGGGTCTCCATCCAGGCGCCCGGCCGCGGCAGCGCCCGCAGGGCCGGCGGCCAGAGGGTCAGGAGCAGGAAGGGCAGGGCGAGGCCGAGGCCGAGGCTCGCGAAGACGGCGAGCGCCACGCCGGCGCTCTGGGTCAGCGCGAAGCCCACCGCCGAGCCCATGAACGGCGCCGTGCAGGGCGTCGCCACCAGGGTCGCGAGCACGCCGGTGAAGAACGAGCCGCTCAGGCCGCCGCGCCGGGTGAGGCCGTCGCCGAGGCCGGCGAGCCGGCCTCCGACATGGACCGCGCCCGAGAGGCTCAGGCCCATCGCGAACAGCAGGTAGGCGAGCCCCGCCACGATGGCGGGCGACTGGAGCTGGAACCCCCAGCCGATCGCGGCCCCGCCGCTCTTCAGGCCGATCAGCGCGGCGGCGAGCGCCAGGAAGCTCGCCAGGACGCCGGCCGTGTAGGCGAGGCCGTGGAGCCGCAGCCGAGCCGGCCCCTCGCCCGCGTGCCGCACGAGGCCGAGCACCTTGATCGACAGGACCGGGAAGACGCAGGGCATCAGATTGAGGATCAGGCCGCCGAGGAAGGCGAAGGCCGCGGCGGTCGCCAGCGTCAGCGCGTCGAAGTCGGCGGCGGCCGGCGCGGTCGCGGGCGGCGCGGTCGCGGCCGGCGCCGCGGCGGCCGGGAGGACCGGCTCGTCGCCGTACGCGAAGGCGAGCCGGCGGGTCCCGGCGGCGTCGACCGCCTCGACCGTCAGGACGCCGGGCAGCGCGGCGGGCACCGGGTCGGTCGGGCTGCTCCGGGCGAGGGTCAGGTGCAGGCCGGTCCCGTCGACGCTCATCACCTGCGCGGCGGCGTTGTCGATCGCCGTCTCGGCGTAGGGGAAGTACGCGGCGTTCCGGACCGCCTCGGGCTTGAGGCCGGCCGCGACGAAATCGAGGCGCAGGGTGTCGCCCTGGCTCGACAGGCTCAGGGGCCAGAGCGCCGGCACGGGGAGCGCGGCGCGGGCGCGCGCGAACAGCGCGGCGTTGGCCGGGTCCGGCTCGGCCTTGCCGACCGGCAGGGTCAGGGCGAGATCGGCCGAGCCGGGCACGCACTCGGTCTCGCAGACGAGGTAAGTCAGCTTGGCCTGGATCCGCACCGGGTCGGCCGGGTCGAGGCTCGGCGGCGGCGTCACCGGGACGAGGAGCGTGACCTCACCCTCGTAGCCGTAGTTCATGAGAGTCGCGATCGGGATGCGCTCCGGCGCCGGCCAGCGGATCGCGCTCGCGTTGAAGCCGGCCGGCAGAGTCCAGGTCACCTCCGGGGGCAAGCCGGAATCGCCCGGGTTGCGCCAGTAGACGTGCCAGCCGGGCTTGACCTGCATCCGCACCGCCAGCGTGAAGGGCTGCGCGCCGGCGACAGCGGCGGGCTCGGCCACGAGGCTCGCGCGCACGAGGTCCGCGGGCGTGCGGAACCCCTGTGCCGCGGCGGCCGAGAGGCTCGCGGCGACGGCCAGGATCAGGAGGGCGAGGCGGCGGATCATGCTGTCCCTTCGCGCGCGGGGCGGTCGCGGTTTCACGCGCGGCGTGTCGGGCTCGGCGCGGGCGTTTCCATGGCGTCCGGTCTTACCATGGCGTCGGGTCTTACCACGGACCGCGTTCGGGATCCCCTGCGGCCGGCTCACTCCTCGAGCGGCGCCGTCGCCCGCTCGAGCCAGTCGCGCGTCGCGGTGTCGAGCCCGGGCGCCAGGGTCTCGCGGACCCTCGCATGATAGGCGTCGATCCAGGCCCGCTCCCCGGGTTCGAGCAGGTCCGGCCGGATCAGCCGGCGGTCGTAGGGAGCGAGCGTCAGCGTCTCGAAGCCGAGCATCGGGCGCTCCCCGCCCGCGATCGCGCGGGCCTCGACCAGGACGAGGTTCTCGATCCGGATGCCGTAGGCGCCGCGGGCGTAGTAGCCCGGCTCGTTCGACAGGATCATGCCGGGCTCGAGCGCCACCGTGCCGGTCTTGGCGATCCGCTGCGGCCCCTCGTGCACCGACAGGAAGGCGCCGACGCCGTGACCGGTGCCGTGGTCGAAGTCGAGGCCCGCCTGCCAGAGCGGTGCCCGCGCGAAGGCGTCGATCTGGGCGCCGGTCGTGCCGACCGGGAACACCGCCCGGGCGATGGCGACGTGCCCCTTCAGCACCCGCGTGAACCGGTCGCGCATCTCCGGGCTCGGCGCGCCGACCGCGACCGTCCGGGTGATGTCGGTAGTGCCGTCCGGGTACTGCGCTCCCGAATCGATCAGGAACAGCTCGCCCGACTGGACCGCCCGGTCCGTGGCGCGGCTCACCCGGTAGTGGACGATCGCGCCGTTCGGTCCGGAACCCGAGATCGTGGGGAACGAGACCTCGCGCAGGTCGCCGCCGGCGGCCCGGAAATCTTCTAGGGCCTCGACGGCGGCGATCTCGGTGAGGCCGCCGGCCACGGCCGCACCGTCGAGCCAGGCGAGGAAGCGCGCGACGCTCGCCCCGTCCCGGACATGGGCGGCGCGGGCGCCCGCGATCTCGGCGGCGTTCTTGACCGCCTTCATGCCGGTTATCGGGTCCTTGCCGACATCGGCCGTGCCGCCGGCGGCCTCGATCTTCTCCTTCAGGGCGACGGCGCCGGTCGCGGCGTCGAGGCGGACGCGCACGCCCGCCAGGGATGCCAGCCCGTCGTCCAGGTCCGCTCGCGGCAGGATCTCGGCGATCGGCGCGAGCTCCGCCCGCAGGGCCGGATCGATGTTCGGAGAGACGAGGTACAGCCGGGCCCGTCCCTCGCGCGGCAGGATGGCGTAACCCAGCGCCAGGGGCGTGTGGGCGACGTCGGACCCGCGCAGGTTGAAGGCCCAGGCCAGGTTGTGCGGGTCGGAGATCACCAGGGCATCGCAGCCGCCCTCGGCGAGCGCCGCCCGGATTCGGCCGAGCTTGTCGGCGGCCCCCTCGCCGCACAGCGCGTCGGGATGGACCACCACCGGACCGGCCGGCGACCGCGGCCGACCGGCCCAGACCGCGTCGACGAGGTTCGGCACCGCCCGCACGGTCCCGCCGGCGCGGGTCACGGCCCGCTCGAGGCGCGCCAGACCGTCCGGGGTGTGCAGCCAGGGATCGTAGCCGAGCACCTGATCCCGCCGCAGGTTGGCCCCGACCCAGGCCTCCGGCGTCGATTCGGCGAGCGGCACCACCGTGACGAGGCCGGTATCGACCTGCTCGGGCGCCTGCAGGGTGTAGCGCCCGTCGACGACCAGCGCCGCGGACTCCATCAGGATCACGGCCGTGCCGGCCGAGCCGGTAAAGCCCGTGAGCCAGGCCAGCCGCTCGGCGTCGGCGGGAACGTATTCCGACTGGTGCTCGTCGGCCCGCGGCACGACGAAGCCGTCGAGCCCGGTCTCGCGCAAGGCGGCCCGCAGCGCCTCGATCCGCTCGGCACCCTTCCGGTGGCTCGGGTCGTCGAAGCTCTGGAAGCGTTGACGCTGTCGGGACGGACGGGTCTCGGTCATGCGGCGAGCCTAGCGCCCGCCGCTCCCGCGTCGCAACACCCTGTTGTCATGAGAAAGAGGTTGGTCGGAGGTCGGTTGCGGTGCTTAAAGATCGTTAGCAATCTTATCACGCCGCGGATTCTCGCTTATTACTCAGACATGCCACGCCGCGTTTACTACCGGATCAGCGACAGACCCGACGGCCGCTTCGACGCCGTCGTGACGATCGAGCCCGACACGGTCGTCCGCCGCGACGGCTTCGATTCGCTCGCCGAACTCGAAGAGTGGATCGACGGCCTGCGCACGCTGATGGCGGCGCTCGGCGCGCCGGTGTCGCAGGCGGACGCACCGGGGTCGCCGGCCGAGACCGCGGGCGCGCCGGACCGGCTGCGCACCGCGCGCTGATCAGCCGTTCGTGATCGGCAGGTCCGGCGCCCGGTCCGCGGGTGCCCCATCGTAGCCCTCGAGCCAGGCCCGGCGCGCGGGCGAGTCGGCCGGATAGGGGCAGGCATCCTTGGGCCGCCCCTGCGCCCGGGCGCGGGCGCCCTCGGCGATGGGGTCCGCGGGCGGATCGTGGAGCGACGTCTGGCTCATGGCCGGACAACACGCCGGCGCGCGGGGAGTTCGGGGCGATGCCGCGCGGGTCAGCGCCGCGGACGCTGCGCCGCACCGCCGCGCGTCAGGACCAGGGCGACCCACCCCTCGATCACGCCGCGCCGCACGAGGGAGAAGCCCTGGAGACGGTAGGCGGAGAGCACGCCCGGCACGTCGCGCTCGATCAGGCCGGACAGGACCAACACACCCTCGGTGGCGACGACCCGCGCCAGGGTCGGCGCCAGGAGCCTGAGTGGCCGGGCCAGGATGTTGGCGAAGACGAGATCGAAGTGGCGCGGCCGGTCGGCGAGGCGGTGGCGGACCCCGGGCCCCTCGTAGAGCTTGAGGTAGGGGCCGAGCCCGTTGGCGCGGGCGTTCTCGCGGGCCGTGCGCACGGCCTCCGCGTCGAGGTCGCCGGCCACCACGGGCTGCCGCAGGGCCTTGGCGGCCGCGAAGGCGAGGATCCCGGTTCCCGTGCCGACATCGAGGACGTGGACCGGGCGCCGGCGCTTGAGTTCCGAGACCAGGGCGCGGAGGCAGCCCAGCGTCGTTCCGTGATGCCCGGTCCCGAAGGCGAGGGCGGCCTCGATCTCGATGGCCAGATCGTTGCCCCGGACGGAGGCGCGGTCGTGCGAGCCGTGGACGAGGAACCGGCCCGCCCGGACCGGCTTCAGGCCCTCCAGCGACGCGCGCACCCAGTCCTGCTGGTCGATCGTGCGGAACTCCGCCGCGTCGGCCGCGTCGCCGATGACTGGGCGGATCAACTCGCGGACGTAATCCTCGTCGGGGGCGTCCGCGAAGTAGGCCTCAAGCCGCCACGTGCGCCCGTCCTCGTCCTCGAAGGCCGCCACCGCGGTCTCCGTGGGATCGAACATCTCTCCGAGGAGGTCGGTCATCGCGCGGGCCGAGCGTTCGTCGGTCAGCAGACGCAGGACGTGGGACGGGCGATGGGGCGGCAGGCCTTCGAGCATGGTGCCCGGCTGTAACGCCGGGGCGCGCCGCAGCCCAGGGGCTGGCGCGAAAAAATCCGGGCCCGGCAAGGGTGGGGCCGCGGGGCAGGGCGGCGGAGCGGACCGGCGGCCCCGCCCGTTGTTGCCGGACGGTCACAAGCGCCAATACTTATCTTCTGCGCGACTTAAACCAGTGTCCACAGCCATCGCGTGTGCTTAAACAATCTCGGCTTACCCAAGGCCGGACCCTCAACTCGGGCGCGCCGCACTTCCCGGAGCGGCGCGCCTGTTTTGACAGACGATCGTGCTGCCATGACCGCGCCTCTCCTCATCAGCGTCGCCTTCGCGGCCGTGACCGCGGGCGCCGCCACGCTCTGGGCCTTGCTGGTCGCGAACGGCATGAACGGCATGCCGGAGGCGCGCCCGACCGAGCGGCACGACATCCGGACCTGGTGACGGCGCGACACCGATTCGCGCGAGCGGGCGCCCAGGAATGAGGCAGGTTGTTCGCGCGTTAACCAAATGATGTACGGCAGCTGCGGAACTGGCCGACTTGCGCGGCGTTTTTGCCGGCTTTTTACGTGAATCACGATTGAGCAGGGTGCGTACAGCGTGACCAAGTCCCGGCGTTCCGGCCCCCGCGGGCCCGTGGTCGTCAACGGTGCGGCCGTGCCTGCCCGACCACGCGAGCGGATCTTCGGCGGTCCCGCACCGGACGGGCCGCTCCCGGGCCATCTCCTCGTCCTGCTGAGCCGCCTCCACCGGGCCGAGGCCGAGCCCAAGGACCGGCCGGAGGCCAAGCTCGGCTGACGCGCGGTCACCCGGGTCGGCCGGGCCTTGGCCGACCGCCCGCGCGCGCCTATGATCCCCGTCGTTCCCCGCCGTATATAGCGGGTCGCGACCGGAGAGATCTGCGTGATGCCCCTGACTCGACGGATCCTGGTCGCCTGCGCGCTCGCGGCGCTGGTCCTCGCGCCGACCGACAGAGCCGCGCGGGCGGACGAGCCGGTCGTCGTGTTCGCGGCCGCGAGCCTCAAGAACGCCCTCGACGACGCCGCGGCAGCCTGGACGAAGGCGACCGGCAAGACCGCGCGGATCTCCTACGCCGGCTCGAACGCCCTCGCGAAGCAGATCGAGGCGGGGGCGCCGGCGGACCTGTTCATCTCGGCCGACCTCGCGTGGATGGATTACGTCGACCGGGCCGGGCTGCTGAAGGCCGGCTCGCGGATCGACCTCCTGCGCAATGCCCTGGTGCTGATCGCCCCGGGGCCGAAGGACAGCGCCGCGGATCCGCAGGTGGCCCTGGCGCCGAACCTCGGCACCACGCTGACGCGGATCCTCGGCGGCGGGCGGCTGGCGATGGCGACGATCGACGCCGTTCCCGCCGGCAAGTACGGCAAGGCCGCCCTGGAGAAGCTCGGCGCCTGGGACGCCGTGAAGGGGCAGGTCGCCCAGGCCGAGAACGTGCGCGCCGCCCTCCTGCTGGTCGCCCGGGGCGAGGCGCCGCTCGGCATCGTCTACGCCACCGACGCGGCCGCGGACCCGAGCGTCCACGTTGTGGCGACCTTCCCGGCCGACAGCCACCCGCCGATCGTCTATCCGGCGGCGGTGACCCGGGAGTCGCGCAACCCGGATGCCGGGACGCTGCTCGGCTACCTGCGCGGCCCGGAGGCCCGGGGCTCCTTCGAGCGCCAGGGCTTCACGGTGGTCGCGCAGCCCGGCGCCAGCCAGTAGCGGCGCGCCGCCCCCTTGCTCGGGCTCACGCCGGACGAGTGGACCGCCGTCGGCCTGAGCCTGCGGGTGGCGACGGTGGCGACGCTCGCGAGCCTCGTGCCCGGCCTCGCCGTGGCGTGGCTGCTGGCGCGGCGCCGGTTCCCCGGCCGCGCCCTGCTGGACGGGCTGGTCCACCTGCCGCTGATCCTGCCCCCGGTCGTGACCGGCTACCTGCTGCTGCTGGCCTTCGGCCGGCGCGGCCCGCTCGGCGCGCCCCTCGCCGAGATCGGCGTGGTCTTCTCCTTCCGCTGGACCGGGGCGGCGCTGGCCTGCGCGGTGATGGGCTTCCCGCTCATGGTGCGGGCGATGCGGCTGTCGATCGAGGCCGTGGACCGGCGCCTGGAGCAGGCGGCCGGGACGCTGGGCGCGAACCCCTTCGCGGTGTTCCTGACGATCACGCTGCCGCTCAGCCTGCCCGGGTGCCTCGCGGGCGCCGTGCTGGCCTTCGCCAAGGCGATGGGGGAGTTCGGCGCGACCATCACGTTCGTCTCGAACATCCCGGGCGAGACCCAGACCCTGCCGTCGGCGATCTACACGCTGACGCAGGTTCCGGGCGGGGAGGGGCCGGCCCTGCGCCTCACCCTGATCTCGATCGCGCTGTCGGTCGCGGCGCTGCTGGTGTCGGAATTCCTGGCGCGGCGGGCCGGTCGGCGCCTGGGGGCGGGCTGAATGGCGATCGATCCGGGGCGGGACGCCCGCTCAGGCATACGCGTAGGGCCCGCCCTGCTGCAGCGCCCTCTGGTAGGCCGGACGGGCGTGGATGCGCGCGAGCCAGTCCGCGACGCGCGGGCCCGCGCCCGTGCCGCGCGCCGCGAAGGCCTCCAGCGGGAAGCTCATCAGGATGTCGGCCGCGGTGAAATCGGCGCCGCAGAAATACGGGCGGCCGGCGAGTTCCGTCTCCCAGAAGGCCGCGTGCCGGCGCAGGTCCGGATCGACGAAGCCCCGCAGCACCGTGTCGGCGATCCGGCGGACAAGGGGCCGCAGCGGCCAGGGACTGCCCGGCGCCAGCCGCCCGAAGACCAGCTTCAGCAGCAGCGGCGGCATCGCCGAGCCCTCGGCGTAGTGCGACCAGTAGACGTAGCGCCGCCGCTCCTCCGTCCCGGGTACGGGCACCAGCCGCGCGCCGGCCAGATCCGTCAGGTAGGCGACGATCGCGCCGGTCTCGGCGACCACCGTCCCGCCGTCGGTGATCACCGGCGCCTTGCCCAGCGGGTGGACGGCCAGGAGTTCGGCGGGCGCGCGCAGGGTCCGCGGGTCGCGGGCGTGGCGGATCACGCGGTAGGGCAGCTCCAGTTCCTCCAGCAGCCAGAGCACGCGCTGCGAGCGGCTGTTCTCGAGGTGGTGGACCGTGATCATCGCGGGCAAGTCCGGGCCGGCGTCGGGACGCGCCGGGGCTCCTGTTACGCGAGTCTGTCCGCGTGAGCATCCAGGTCGACGTCCAGCTCCGGCGCGGCGCCTTCGCGCTCGCGGCCGCCTTCGAGGCCGGTCCGGGGCTGACCGCCCTGTTCGGGCGCTCGGGCTCGGGGAAGACCACGCTGATCGACCTGATCGCCGGCCTCGCGCGGCCGGACCGGGGCCGGATCGTCGTCGGCGGCACCCCGTGGGTCGACACCGCGTCCGGCCTGGTGCTGCCGTCGCACCGGCGCCACGTCGGCGTGGTGTTCCAGGACGCGCGGCTGTTCCCGCATCTCAGCGTCCGGACCAATCTCGGCTACGGCCGGGTCTTCGCGCGGCGCCGCGCCGACCCGGCGGCCTTCGCGGCCGTGACCGACATGCTCGGCATCGACCATCTCCTCGACCGGCGGCCCGCCGGTCTCTCGGGCGGCGAGCGCCAGCGGGTGGCGATCGGCCGAGCGTTGCTGGCGAGGCCGCGCCTCCTGCTGATGGACGAGCCCCTCGCGGCCCTGGACGAGGCCCGCAAGGCCGAGATCCTTCCCTACATCGAGCGCCTGCGCGACGAGGCCGGCGTGCCGATCCTCTACGTCAGCCACGCCGTCTCCGAGGTGGCCCGGCTCGCCAACACGGTGATCGTGCTGGAGGCCGGGCGGGTGGCCGCCGCCGGCCCCGCGGAGACGATCCTGCGCCGCGCCGATCTCGTGCCGATCCACGAGGCCGAGGCCGGCGCGCTCCTCGACATGGTCGTCGAGGCCCTCGACGCCGCCACCGGGCTCACGCGCCTGACGGGCGCCGCCGGGAGCCTGCTGGTGCCGGGCCTGTCGCGCCCGGCCGGGACGCGGCTGCGGGTGCGCATCCCCGCCCGCGACGTGCTCGTCGCCACCGAGCCTCCCCGCGGCCTCAGCGCCCGCAACGTGCTGGCCGGCCGGATCTGCGGCCTGACGGCCGCGGGCGCCGAGACGGCGGTGGAGATCGACTGCAACGGCGCCCGTCTCGTGGCGCGCGTGACCGGCGCGGCCGTCCGCGAACTCGGCCTCGCCCCGGGGCGCGAGGTCCACGCCATCGTCAAGAGCGCGTCCTTCGATCCGGCGGGGATCGGCCTGCTGCGGCCTCCGCGGGCGATCTGAGACCGCGACACGGCTCGGCGCGACGAGCCGGTCGAGCCCGGGAGGCGCACCCGGGACGCGAACCACTCGCTTTGGTTGTAAAATTGAGCATTAAAACAACCATTAGTTAGAACATCGCCGCCACGATGGATCGTGCAGTGGTCGTGCTGCGCGAGTCGCGGAGGGCGATGCGATGGGCATGCGGCGCTTGCGCCGGCGGAGCGCGCCGAACGGGTGGACCTGCCGGCGCGGCAGTTCCGCGGTGGAGTTCGCCCTCGTGGCACCCGTGCTGTTCCTGCTCTTCGCCGGGATCGCGGTGTTCGGGATCTGCCTCGGCGCCGCCCACAACCTCCGCCAGATCGCCGCCGAGGCGGCCCGCGCCTCCGTGGCCGGCGTCACGGATGCCGAGCGCGCGAATCTCGCCCAGTCCATGGTGAACCGGAGCCTGAGCGCCGGCGCGATGTTCCGGCCGGGCAGCATCGTCGTGCAGGTCGGGCCGGATCCCAGCGACGCGACGGTGTACACGGTCACCGTCACCCTCGACGCCAACACGCTCGGCATCAACGCCTTCGCGCGCCTGCTGCCGATGCTCCCGACCGTGCTGCGCAGCACCGTCAGCGTCCGGAAGGGCGGCCTGTGATCGGCCGGGGCGGGCGCCTGCGCCGCTTCGGGGCCGCGCGCGGCGGCAACGTCGCGATCCTGGTGGCGCTCGGCAGCGCGATGCTGATGGGGGCGGGCGCGGTCGGGATCGATCTCGGCCTGGTCTTCCAGGCGCGGCGCAAGGCGCAGGGGGCGGTGGACATCGCCGCCATGCTGGCGGCCGTCGATCCGAGCCAGGCCGACACGGTCGCCCGCCGCTCCCTCGGCGACAACGGCTACGGCGCGGCGACCGCCACGGTCGCGCCCGGCAGCTACGACGCGAGCACCAAGGGCGTCGCCCCGGGCGGCCGGTTCAGCGCCGGCGGCAGCCCGGCGAACGCGGTGCGGGTCGGCCTCGCGACCTCGGTCCCGGTGACCTTCGGCCGGGCGATCGGCCTGCCCGCCGCGGTGCCGCTGCGGGTGACCGGCACCGCCGCGAGCGCGCAATTCGCCGCCTTCACGATCGGGTCCGGCACGCTGAAGCTCGACGGCGGCATCGCCAACGCCCTGCTCGGCGCGCTGCTCGGCGCCAAGCTGTCGCTCAGCGTCAGCGACTACGATGCCCTGGCCAGCGCCCGCGTCGACGGGCTGCGCGTCCTCGACGCCCTCGGGGCGAGCCTCAACATGCAGGCCGCGAACTACACCGACATCGTTCAGGCGAATGCCAGCGTCGGTCAGATGCTGATGGCGCTCCGGGTCGCCGCGGCGGACAACGGCAGCGCGGTGTCGGCCCTGTCGGGGATCCTCAACGCCCTGCCGAATGCCGGAAACCTCGTCGCGATCGGCCAGGTGGACGGGCTCGGCGACGCCGCCGCGCTGGCGCCGCCGCGGGGCTTCGCCGGCCCCTCGCTCAACGTGCTGAACCTGCTGGGCGCGGCCGCCTCCCTGGCGAACGGCCAGAATCAGGTGGCGATCGATCTCGGAGCCACGGTGCCCGGCCTGCTCTCGACCCGCCTGACCCTGGCGATCGGAGAGCGCAAGCGCAGCTCCGGCTGGGTCCGGCCGGGCAGCCGGAACGCCACCGTGCAGACGGCGCAGACCCGGCTGCTGATCGAGACCACCGTCACGGCGCTCGGGCTCGGAACCATCACCCTGCCGGTCTACGCGGAGGTGGCACCGGCGCAGGCGACCCTGCGGTCGCTCAGCTGCGCCGGGTCCGGCGGACGCAAGGTCACCCTCGACGCGCAGACGGGACTGGCGACGCTGGCGATCGCGCAGGTGCCGCGCACCGCCATCAACGGGGGCAGCGCGAGCCCCGACCTGTCGCAGCCCGCGCCCCTGGTCACGGTGCTCGGGATCACCGTCTCCGGGCGCGCCCTGGCGACGCTCGGCAGCGGGTCGCAGACCCTCGTGTTCTCGGACGCGGACATCGCCAACCACACGGTTCGCACGGTCGCCTCGGGCAACCTGACCCAGTCGCTCACCGGCAGCCTGCTGCGCAATCTCGTGCTGAGCGTCGGCGACGTCGGCGTGCCGCCGCTGATCCAGTCGACCCTGACGACCGCCCTGGGCACCGTGACGCCGGGTGTCGACCTCGTGCTCGACACCGTCCTGCGCAGCCTCGGCCTGCGTCTGGGCTACGCCGACCTCGAGGTCGACGGCACCCTCTGCAACCAGGCCGTGCTGGTGCAGTGAGCCGGGCCGGACGGCCCGGCAGAGCCCCGACAGGACGCGGCAGCCCCGCTCAGTGGCCGCCGCGGCGCGCACCGGTCGTGGAGGCCTTGGCGATGCGCCGTCCGAGGTGCAGCAGCAGCATGTCGATCAGGAGTTGAAGCTCGGAATCCGCCACCCCCTCCAGGGCGTCGCGGCATTCGAGAGCGCGGTCGACCGCCTGGGTGAGCGCGTCCGCGGGCTCGGGCATCGCGCGTGTCGCCGACGGCTCGTCGGTCACGTCGATGATGACACCGTGCCCGAGGCGCCGGCTCGACGCGCCCGGCGGGATCCGGCCGCGATCGAGGATCCGGCGGACCTGCCCCGAGGGCGACAGCGTCCGGTACTCGGCCACGAATAGGCCGCCGCGCTCGCGCAGAGCCTTGAACTGCCGCACCACGGCCGGCCGATCCTCGGGATGGACGCAGGCCTTGGCGACCGAGAGCGGGAGGGGGCGCCCGGCGAGCCCGGCATCCCCGGCCAGCACCTCGGCGGCGCCGGCATCGAGGACGCACCGCTCGGCGCGCGGCGACCACGACCACGCGCCGATGATCCCGGAGGCGTCGAGGGCGGCCGAGAGGTCGACCGGCCGAGGGCGGGGGCCCTGGATTGCGTCGGCCATCATGGGCGAACTCCGGTTCCAGCGCGCACCGTGCCCGCCTTCGTCGGAGATATACAACCGCTGATGGAATTAATGAGCAGTTAACTCAACTCGATAGCCCGTGAAGCATCAACGGCATTCCCCTGCGCGGACGGCGGAATCCAGATCGTCGGGCCGCCGGGCCGCGCCGATCGGGGCCGGGATCGACCCGCTCAGGTTGCAATCGCGGTCGCGCCTCAGCCGAGCTGCGTGAGCAGCGTGAAGGCGCCGAAAATCAGGACCGCCCCCACCGAGGCGGCGAGCAGGATGAGCGCCGCGCGCGATTCCCGCATCTCCGGTGACATGGCGCCCTCCCTTCGCGGCCCGCGTTGGCTCGCGGGCGAGTTCCGTCAGGATTCGCACCGGCCGGCCGCGCTGTCGACGGCCGGACGGGCTCGCGCGGCGACATCGCCCGCCATCCGGAAAGTCCCGGAGGGCGGGGACGGCGCCCGGCGTCAGGCCGCGGTGCGGCGCTCGACCATCCGCGCCAGGAAGGCGCTGCCGATCGGGATGATCGAGTCGTCGAAGTTGTAGCCGGCATTGTGCAGGCCGGGCCCCGGATTGGCGCCGAGCCAGACATAGGCGCCGGGGACCGCCATGGTCATGTCGGCGAAGTCCTCGCTGCCCATCTTGGGCACGACGTTCGACTCGACCTTGTCGGCGCCCAGGAGCTCGGTGGCGACCTCCGTGGCGGCGGCCGCCTGCGCGGGGGCGTTCTCCAGGACGGAGAACACGTCCTGCAGGTCGACCGTGACCTCGGCGCCGTAGGCGGCGCCGAAGCCGGCCGCCAGCTCGCGCATGCGGGTTCCGGCGAGCGCCCGGATCTCCTTGTCGAAGGTGCGGATCGTGCCGGCGAGATGGGCCGTCTCGGGGATCACGTTGTAGGCGGAGCCCGCCTCGATCCGGGTGATCGACAGGACGATGGACTTCAGCGGGTCGGCGTTGCGCGACACGATCGACTGGAGCGCCTGGGCGAGGCCGGTGGCGATGATGATCGGGTCGACGCCCCGGTGCGGCTGGGCGGCGTGGATGCCCTTGCCGCGGATGTGGATGTCGAAGAAGTCCGCCGCCGCCATGATCGGCCCCGGCCGCAGCTTGATCATGCCGTGGCCGCCGCCGGGCTGGTTGTGCAGGCCGTAGATCTCGTCGCAGGGGAAGCGCTCGAACAGGCCGTCCTTCAGCATGGCCCGGGCGCCGCCACGGCCCTCCTCGGCCGGCTGGAACACGAACACCGCGGTGCCTTCGAAATCGCGGGTCTCGGCGAGGTAGCGCGCCGCCCCCAGCAGCATCGTGGTGTGCCCGTCATGGCCGCAGGCGTGCATCTTGCCCGCGTAGGTCGAGCGATAGGGGAGGTTGGTCTCCTCCTCGATGGGCAGGGCGTCCATGTCGGCGCGCAGGCCGATGCGCTTTCCGTTGTCGGTGCGGCCCTTGAGCAGCCCGACCACGCCGGTGCCGCCGACGCCGCGATGGACCTCGCAGCCGAGCTTCTCCAGCATGTCGGCCACGATGCCGGCGGTGCGCACCTCCTCGAAGCCGAGCTCCGGATGGGCGTGCAGGTCGCGGCGCAGGGCCGTCAGCTCGTCGGCGTAGGTCTTGATGCGGTCGATCGGGCTCATGACTCGGAACTCTCGGGGGGGGAGGTGTTGGGGGACGAGGCGTCGGGGGGCGTCGCGCAGGCGTCGCCCGCGTCCGCGCGCCGGAACGGCGTCAGCGTGTCGAGAACGTCGACCGCCTCGGCGACGTGGGCGCGCTCCCGCTGCAAGTAATCGGCCACCGCGCGGCGCAGCGCCGGGTCGGCGATGTCGTGGGCCGAGTGCATCAGGACCGGCCGGTAGCCGCGGGCGAGCTTGTGCTCGCCCTGGGCACCCGCCTCGACCCGCTTCAGGCCCCGGGCAATCGCGAAGTCGATCGCCTGATAGTAGCAGATCTCGAAATGCAGGAAGGGGTGGTCCTCGATGCAGCCCCAGTTGCGCCCGTAGAGCGCGGTATCGCCGATGAGGTTGATCGCCCCCGCGATGTAGGCGTCCCCGCGCTTCGCCATCACGAGGAGCACCCGGTCGGCCATGCGCTCGGACAGGAGCGAGAAGAACCGGCGGTTGAGGTAGGGCCGCCCCCACTTCCGCGAGCCCGTGTCCATGTAGAAGGCGTAGAACGCGTCCCAGTGGGCCTCGGTGATGGCCGCGCCGGTCAGGTGCTCCACGGTGATGCCCGGCGCCAGGGCGTCGCGGCGCTCCTTGCGGATGGTCTTGCGCTTGCGCGAGGCGAGGGCGGACAGGAAGTCGTCGAAGGTCGCGTAGCCGTCGTTCTGCCAGTGGAACTGCTGGTCGGTGCGCTGCAGGAAGCCGGCCGCGCCGGCCCGCTCCCACTCCGGCTCGCGCATGAAGGTGACGTGGATCGAGGAGGCCTTGGTCTCGCCCCGCAGGGCCCGCAGGCCCGCGACGAGGCCGGCCGTGGCCTCGTCGGGATCGGCCCCCGGCGCGATCAGGAAGCGCGGCCCGGTCACCGGCGTGAACGGCACGCTGACCTGGAGCTTGGGGTAGTAGGCGCCGCCGGCCCGCTCGTAGGCGTCGGCCCAGCCGTGGTCGAAGACGTACTCGCCCTGGCTGTGCGATTTCAGGTAGCAGGGCGCGACGCCGAGGCGGACGCCGTCGCGCTCGACCGAGACGTGGAGCGGCAGCCAGCCGGTCCTGCGCGAGACGCAGCCCGAATCCTCCAGCGCCGACAGGAAAGCGTGCGAGAGGAAGGGGTTGTGGGTCTCGTCGCCCGCCGCCAGGGTCTCGGGCGAGAAGGCGCAGGCATCCCATTCCGCCGCGCCGATCTCCTTCAATCCGGGAAGCGCCCGCACGGTCAGTGCGGCGGTCTCCGGCGTCGGCCCGGGTGCTTGCTTCATGGGCCGGACTCTAGCTCCTGACCGGCCGGGGGCAAGCGGGCGGATGCGCGCGGCGACCATGGCAGCGTTGTCAGACGGCCGCCGACGTCACCCGCCCCGCGCTTTCGCGCGGCCTCCAGGACGGCGCGCGGCGACGCGCGCGCGCTCCGAACCGGACGGCGCCGTCGCGGCCCGCGCTCACTCGCCGAGGCGGCCGACGCACGACACGTCGTCCGCCTTGCAGTCGAGGTATCCCTTCAGGACCTTGATCCGCGCGTCGGTCAGCCCCTTCAGGCAGCCGTTGTACTCCATCGCGTAGGCCGAGCCCCCGTCGAGGCCCATGGTCTCGAGGAAGCAGGTCGCGTCCCGGTACGACAGCCAGGCCTTCTGGGCGCCCCGCAGGGCGTCCTTCGTCTTCGGGCCGATCTTCTTCATCAGCTGCCCGTAGACGGCGTTCAGCGCCGTGTCGGCGGCCCGGTAATCGGCAGCCGCGCAAGCGTTGAGATCCGCCTGGGTCGTGCCCGCGCACGGGTCGGCCGCCGAAGCGGGCGCCGGGGAGAGCAGGGTCGCGGCGAGGGCGAGGCCCCCGCAGAGCCGCGCGAATCGGGCGCGCGCGTCACTCGAAGCGGTCATGGCGATCTTGGTCGGACAGAATCGGACAGGGCGTAGGAAAATTCACGGGACGAAGCCCTCGAACACCATCTGGTCCGCGTGCGCGGCCGCGCGGGCGCGCTGCTCCGCATTCCGGACCGTCCAGGTCATGACGGGGATCTGACCGAGCAGTCGGCAGAGGTAGGTCGGGGCGCAGGGCAGGTCGTCCACCCGCCAGGACAGGAAGTCGGGCCGCGTCTCGGCGAGGTGCAGCAGGTCGGAGAGGGACCGGCGGAGCGAGGGCGTCAGGGCCGCGTAGACCGGGTCGTCCTGCGTCGTCTCCGCCACGATGCCCCGCGGGATCGCGGCGGGGCAGAGGTCGCGCAGGGCCGCGACCACCTGCGGGTCGAAGGATTTCAGCGCCACCGGCCCGTCATAGGCGGCGGCCACTTCGGCGGTGCGGGTCGCGAGCCGCAGGTCGCCGTCGTAGCGGGACTTCACCTCGATCACCACCGGCACCGCCCCGGCCACCGCCGCCAGGAAGGCCGGCAGCGTCGGGATCGTCTCCGCGGACCCGGCGACGGCGAGCGTCCCGAGTTCGGCGGCCGACCGGTCGGCCAGAGCCGCACTCGCCCCGGTCAGGCGCCCGAGCGCGGCGTCGTGGAAGACCATCGCCTCGCCGTCGGCGCTGAGCTGGACGTCGCACTCGATGGCGAAGCCGCCCGCGACGGCCGCCCGGGCCGCCGCCAGCGTGTTCTCCGGCCGGCCCGCCGCGCGGTCGTGCAGGCCGCGATGGGCGATCGGCCGCGCGGTGAGCCAGTCGGGGGCGGCCACCGTCAGCGGACCTCGAACATCGCCTCGACCTCGACGGCGGCGTCGAGGGGCAGCTCGGCCACGCCGACGGTGGAGCGCGCGTGGCGCCCGCGGTCGGCGAGGAGCTCGACCATCAGGTCGGAGGCGCCGTTCATCACCCCGGCCACGGCCGAGAAGCCCGGCGCCGCGTTGATGAAGCCGCCGAGCCGCACGCACTGGACCACCGCGCGGTCGAGGTCGCCCACCGCGGCCTCGAGCTGGGCGAGCACGTTGAGGGCGCAGAGGCGCGCGGCCGCCTTGCCGGCCTCGGCCGAGACGTTGCCGCCGACCTTGCCCTTGTGCTCGGCCGCGATGGCGCCGTCCGCGCCGAAGCAGACCTGGCCGGAGATCACCACGAGGTTGCCGGCGCGCACGAACGGCACGTAGTTGGCGACCGGCGCCGCCGCCTTCGGCAGCGTCAGGCCCAGCGCCGCCAGGCGTTCCTTGATCGAGCTCATCGGGTTCTCCCTGGTTCCTGCGAATCCGCGGGAGCAGGAGCACGGCCGCCCCCCGCGGCGCAAGGGCCGCCGCCGCGAAGGCCGGGATCGCGGCCCCGCGATTCTCCGGTGATCCGGGACGGGCCCGCCGCAGATTCGCCGTCAGGATCGGCTCTATCGGTGCCGCGCGCAGGGCTGCCCGTCGGGCCCGCCGGGCACTGAAACGTTGACAGGCGCCGGCTCTTTCATAGTAATCGCGCGCGTGCCGCCCAGGACTGAGGCGGCACTTTCATTTGGAGCCGGCTCAACGCTCGCTCCGGGATCCTGCGTGAAACGGAGATGGGACCCGTGACGTCAGCCCTTCTGCCGACCTACGTCCGCGCGCCGCTCGCTTTCGAGCGCGGCGAGGGCGCCTGGCTCGTGACGGAGGGTGGGGAGCGATATCTCGACTTCGGCGCCGGCATCGCGGTGAACGGCCTCGGCCACGCGCACCCGCACCTCGTCGGCGCGCTGACCGAGCAGGCGGGTAAGATCTGGCACACCTCGAACCTGTTCCAGATCCCGGGCGGCGAGCGCCTCGGGCAGCGCCTCGTCGACGCGACCTTCGCGGACGTGGTGTTCTTCTGCAACTCGGGCGCGGAGGCGAACGAGGCGGCGATCAAGATCGCCCGCAAGTACCACGCGGCCGGCGGGCAGCCGGAGCGCTACCGGATCGTCACCTTCGCGGGCGCCTTCCACGGGCGGACGCTGGCGACGCTCGCGGCCGGCGGCCAGCAGAAGTACATCGAGGGTTTCGGTCCGAAGGTCGAGGGCTTCGACCAGGTCCCGGCCGGCGACTGGGCCGCGCTGGAGGCGGTGATCGGGCCGGAGACGGCGGCGCTGATGATCGAGCCGATCCAGGGCGAAGGCGGCGTGCGGGAGATCCCCCACGCGGACCTGCGCCGGCTGCGCGAGATCTGCGACGCCAACGGCCTCCTGCTGATCATGGACGAGGTCCAGACCGGCGTCGGCCGCACCGGGCGGCTGTTCGCGCACGAATGGTCCGGCATCACCCCGGACATCATGAGCGTCGCCAAGGGCATCGGCGGCGGCTTCCCGCTGGGCGCCTGCCTCGCGACCCGCGAGGCCGCGCGCGGCATGACCGCCGGCACGCACGGCACCACCTTCGGCGGCAACCCGCTCGCCATGGCGGTGGGCAACGCCGTGCTGGACGTCGTGCTGGAGGAGGGCTTCCTCGCGCGCGTCGCCCGCTCCGGCCTGCTGCTCAAGCAGAAGCTCGCGGCCCTGCGCGACCGCCACCCGCACGTCATCCAGGAGATCCGCGGCGAGGGGCTGATGCTCGGCCTCAAGCTCGGCGTGCCGAACACCGACTTCGCCGCCGCCGCGCGGGACGCGCATCTGCTGGTGATCCCGGCGGGCGACAACATCGTCCGCCTGCTGCCGCCGCTGACCATCGGCGAGGCCGAGATCGACGAGGCGGTCCGCCGCCTGGACGCGGCGGCGTCCGGCTTCGAGGCCGTGCGCGGCGCGGCCGAGTAGGATCGATCCGCGCGATTGAGAACACCGCCCCCCGGACCCCGGAGGGCGGCCCGAAGCATTTCCGGGCGCGGTCGATCCCGCCGCGCGTGACGGAGATGCCCCTGCCAGGAGGTAGAGTGCGGTTCATGATCAGGTGATCGGTGAGCAGACTCTAGTGATTGTGACGCGATGAAAGCCCAGATTGACGGCCGGGCACAGGCCCCGGCCAGGCACCTGAACGGTGCCGGCCCTCGTCATTTCCTCGACCTCAAGGATTTCTCCGGTGCGGAGCTGCGCCGGGTCCTCGATGCCAGCGCCGCCATCAAGGCGCGCCGCCGCAAGGGCGAGCTGGCGGCCGAGCGCCCGCTCACCGGCAAGACCCTCGCTATGGTGTTCGACCGGCCCTCGACCCGCACCCGTGTCTCCTTCGACGTGGCGATGCGCGAACTCGGCGGCGAGACCCTGATGCTCACCGGCTCCGAGATGCAGCTCGGCCGCGGCGAGACCATCGGCGACACCGCGCAGGTGCTCTCGCGCTTCGTCGACGCGATCATGATCCGTATCCTCGACCACGGTCAGATGCTGGAGCTGGCCGAGTACGCCACCGTCCCGGTGATCAACGCCCTGACCAAGGTCTCCCACCCGTGCCAGATCATGGCCGACGTGCTGACCTTCGAGGAGCATCGCGGGCCGATCCGCGGCCGCAAGGTCGCGTGGTCGGGCGATTCGAACAACGTGCTGGCGAGCTGGGTCCACGCCGCCGCCCGGTTCGACTTCACGCTCAACGTCGCGAGCCCGCCGGAGCTCGCGCCGCCGCCGGCGCTCCTCGCCTGGGCGCAGCAGGAGGGCGCCGACGTCCACGTCACCACCGACGCCTTCGCGGCCGTCGACGGCGTCGATGCCGTGGTCACCGATTGCTGGGTGTCCATGGGCGACGACGACGAGGCGCACCGCCACAACCTGCTCAGCCCCTATCAGGTCAACGACAAGCTGATGGCGGCGGCGAATCCGGGCGCGATCTTCATGCACTGCCTCCCGGCTCATCGCGGCGAGGAGGTGACGGCCGAGGTGATGGACGGCCCGCGCTCCGTGGTGTTCGACGAGGCCGAGAACCGCCTGCACGCGCAGAAGGGCATCCTGGCCTGGTGCCTCGGCGCCAGCGGGCTCTGATCCCGCACTCATACTGTCCGGCCTCGCGCTCGCGGGGTCGGCGCACCATATAGGCGTGAGCGGGCGGCCCGTGCTGCCCGTCTCCCCATCACGGCCGCCGGAAGGCGGCATCCCGGCGACGAACGGAGCGCGCTGCGCCGCCGCTCCCGCTCCGGGCTGGACGGGGTGAGGGATCCGATCGCTCCGCCAAGGTCATCGCCTCACGCCGCCCGGCCCCCGGGAGGACGGATCCCCGCTTTGCCGGCACGCGCCGCCGGACGCATCGATCGGAGAGGGCATGACCTCAGGAACGCAGTCGCACCCCCAGTCGCCATCCCAGCCGCAGGCCCCGAATGCCGGCAACGGCCATGCCGGCGCCGACGACGCCGTGCTGCCCTTCGCCGTCGAGGCGCTGGACGTGCGCGGCCGCGTCGTCCGCCTCGGCCCGGCCGTCGACACAATCCTGCGCCGCCACGGCTACCCGGACCCGGTGGCGCGCCTGCTCGGCGAGGCCGCGGCGCTGACGGTGCTGCTCGGCTCCTCCCTCAAGTTCGAGGGCCGGTTCCAGCTCCAGACCAAGACGGACGGTCCGGTCGCGATGATCGTGGTCGATTTCGAGGCCCCGGACCGGCTGCGCGCCACCGCGCGGTTCGAGCCGGAGCGGGTCGCGGCCCTCGGGACCGGCCCGCTCAAGGATGCCGAGCTGATCGGCACCGGGCATCTCGCCATGACCATCGACCAGGGCACCGCCGCGAGCCGCTACCAGGGCGTCGTCGCCCTCGAGGGCCAGAGCCTGGAGGAGGCCGCGCACCAGTATTTCCGCCAGTCGGAGCAGATCCCGACGCAGGTGCGCCTCGCCGTGGCCGAGGCCGTGGAGGAGGGGGCCGGGCGCTGGCGGGCCGGAGGGCTGCTCGTGCAGTTCCTGCCCCAGTCGGTGGATCGGGCGCGCCTCGCCGACCTGCCCCCGGGCGATATCCCGGAGGGGCACGCGCACCTCTCGGGGGAGGCGCCGGAGGACGATGCCTGGGTCGAGGCCCGCTCGCTGGTCGCGACCATCGAGGATCACGAGCTGGTCGACCCGAACGTGTCGAGCGAGCGGCTGCTCTACCGGCTGTTCCACGAGAGCGGGGTGCGGGTGTTCGACCGCCAGCCGGTTCAGGAGACCTGCCGCTGCTCGCGGGAGCGCGTGATGGGCATGATCCGCTCGTTCACGCCGCAGGAGCGGCACGAGATGGTGGCGGATGACGGGCGCATCGTCATCACCTGCGAGTTCTGCTCCCGGCGCTACGACCTCGATCCCCAGGAGGTCGAGGCCGAGATCGCCGGACAGCCCGGCCAGTAGAGCGCAGGACAGCGGGCCTGCGGACCAGCATGCCCGCGTCTACGGCCAAGCTTTTCCGCGCGAAACGCACGAAGATCGGTATTCGTTGCGTAAATTTTTGATCCCTCCAGGCTGAACCGTTTCGCGACCTTTGACGTTGCGTCGCAGATTCAACATTGGAGGGTACGCCATGCGGAAATTATCGATCGGATTGGCCGCGCTGCTGATCAGCACCTCGGCCTACGCCCAGCAGGGTGGCGCCGATCGCGGCGCCGGGATGGGCGGTCGCGGCGGTCAGGGTAACGCCGAGTCCGGCATGAAGGCCGGCGGCGGCGAGCGCGGCGGCATGCAGGGCGGCGCCCAGGGTGGCATGCAGGGTGACATGAAGGGCGGCCGCCAGGCGGCGTCCGAGCGCTCCGGTGCCGAGGCAGGCCGGTCCGCGCAGGGCCGCGAGGCCGGCGGCGAGGGCCGCACGGGTCAGGATCGCATGGCTCAGGACAAGGACCGGGCCGGCACCGAGCGGGGCGACCGCCGCGGTGATCGCGCCGACCGCGACGAGCGCGGGGATCGCGACGGCGCGCGTGCCGATCGCGGTGACCGTCGCGGTGACCGCCGCGCCGACCGCGCCGATTTCCGGGGCCGGACCGACGTGAGCCGGACGGATGTCCGGTCCGAGCGGGTCGAGGGCGGCTTCCGCCGCGAGGGCCGCTACGTGTTCATCGGCGGCCGCCGGGTCGTGTACGGCTCGCCGGAGTATCGCCGCCTGATCGTCACCGAGAATCGCGGCCCGCGCGCGCGTTACGTCGTGATCCGCGGCCAGCGCGTGCTCTACGGTTCGCCCGAGTACCGCCGCTTGGTCAGCGTCCGCGAGACCGGCCCGCGCGAGCGCTACGTCGTCATCCGCGGCCAGCGCGTGGTGTACGGCTCCCCCGAGTACCGCCGCCTCGTCTCCGTCCAGGAGGACCGCTTCGTGACGATCCGCGGCCAGCGGGTGCGCTACGGCTCCGCCGAGTACCGGCGCCTGAGCGGCGGCGGTGCGGTCAGCGCGAGCTTCCGCTCCGAGCAGCGCGCCGGCGCGCGCTTCGACAACCGCGGCGAGCGCGACGGCATCCGCAACGCGTCGCGGAACGAGGGCCGCAACGAAGGCCGGATGGACCGGAACGACCGCGGCCAGGATCGGGGGATGGACAAGGCCTCCCGTCAGCAGGAAGGCAAGAACGACGGTATGCGCAACAGCGACATGCGCGGCGGTCAGCAGGACGGCATCCGCAACGCGTCCGATCGCGGCGGCCAGCAGGGCGGAATGAAGTCCGGCGCCGAGGGCGGCCGGACGGGCGGCGCGGAGCGCGGCGGCATGAGCGGCGGCAGCGCGGGCGGCAACGGCGCCATGGGCGGCGCCCAAGGTGCCGGCCGGGCCGGCGGCCAGACCCAGACGGGCGGTGCCGGCCGCAACTGAGCGGCGTGAGCGCGGGGGCGGGGCCGACGGGCTCCGCCCCCGCGTCGTTTCAAGCTCGTCCGTCGCCCGTCGGCGGCGGACGAGACCCGGTTCAGACCTTCAGGACGGGCTCGGCGATGTCGCCGCCTCCGCCGCGGGCCCTCAGGTAGTCCGGCTGGAACAGGCACATCCGCACGGCGTCGCGGTAGCGCCCGTTCACGAAGAACTCGTCCTTCAGCACGCCCTCGGGGTGGAAGCCGCAGCGCTCGTAGATCCGCACGGCCCGGGCGTTGTCCCGGTCGACGTGCAGGTAGAGCTTGTGGATGTTGAGCACGCTGAACGCGTAATCCATGGCGATCCGGGTGGCCTGCCACGCGTAGCCGCGGCCCTGGAAGCTCGGGTGGATCGCGATCTGGAACTCGCAGCGCCGGTGCAGGTGGTTGATCTCGACGAGCTCGATCAGCCCGGCCGGCTCCCCGCTCGGATCGGCCACGATGAAGCGCCGCTCGGTCTGGTTGTGGATGTTGCGCTCGTAGAGCTGCTGCAGTTCGGCGAAGGACTCGTAGGCCTCCTCGAACCAGTAGCGCATGATGCTGTCGTTGTTGTTGAGCTGGTGGACGAAGCGCAGGTCCTCCCGCTCCAGCGGACGCAGCTTGATGGTGATACCGGTCGCCGCATTCATGACGCACTGGCCTCGATCAGCTCGCGCAGGAAGTGCTCACCCTGGCCCAGGGCATCCAGGGTGATGAACTCGTCGGGCTGGTGCGCCTGGGCGATGTCGCCGGGGCCGCAGACCACCGTCGGGAGACCGGCCGCCTGGAAGCGCCCGGCCTCGGTGGCGTAGGGGACCGCGACGGTGTGGTTGCGTCCGGCGAGGCGCAGGCAGAGGCGCTCGGCCGCCGAGCCCGGCTCCGGGGCGAGGCCGGGGATGTCGACCTCCTCCAGCGTCTCGATCCGCCCGAACGCGCCGTAGCGGTTGAGGCGCTCGCGGGTGACCCGCTCGACCTCGGCCGCGAAGAGCCGCGGGATCTCGGCCGGGTCGAGATCCGGCAGGCCGCGATACTCCCAGAGGAAGCGGCACTCCTTGGCGAGGATGTTGCGGGCGGTGCCGCCCTGGATCGTCCCGACATGGACCGTGGTCGAGGCCGGGTCGAACCGCCCGGACGGGTCGCCGCGCTCGATCATCAGGTCGGCGATCCGGTTGAGGCCGGCGACGAGGTCGCAGGCGGCCGATACGGCGTTCGCGCCGAGGGCGGGGCGGGCGGAATGGGCCTCGTGGCCGTGGACCGTGGTGAGGCAGGTGACGATGCTCTTGTGGGCGTCCGCCACCTCCATGCCGGTGGGCTCGCCGACGATCACCGCGGCCGGTCGGGGCAGGCCGTCGCCGAACCGCGCGATCCCATCCATCGAGCCGAGGCAGGTCGTCTCCTCGTCGTAGGAGAGCAGGATGTGGATCGGCCGCTTCAGACCGGCGGCGAGCATGTCGGGCACGAGCGCCAGGGCCAGCGCGTCGAAGCCCTTCATGTCGACCGCGCCCCGTCCGTAGGCCCGGCCGTCGGCGACGCGCAGGGTGAACGGGTCGCCGGTCCAGGCTTGGCCCGCCACCGGCACCACGTCGGTGTGGCCGGACAGGATGGTGCCGCCGTCGACCATCGGGCCGACCGTGGCGAGGATGGCGGCCTTGTCGCCCGCCGCGTTCGGGAGGCGCAGGTACGGGACGTCCCAGCCGTCGAGATAGGCGCAGACGGCGTCGATCAGGGCGAGGTTGGACTTGTCGCTCTCCGTGTCGAAGGACACGAGGCGGGCGAGCATGTCGAGCGGGCTCAGCCGCTCGCCGGTCGCGGACATGGATTCCTCCGGGGCGAGGCCCCGGGCCGGGACCTCAGTGCAGGCTGCGGCGGACGTGCGGGCTGTCGAGGGAGAAGGCGGGGATCTCGGCCTCGAAGCTCTCGCCGGCCACCGTCGCCATGGTGTAGCTGCCGGCCATCAACCCGTCGGGCGTGTTGAGCGGACAGCCGCTGGTGTAGCAGAAGGACTCGCCCGGCTCCAGCACCGGCTGCTTGCCGACCACACCGGTGCCGCGCACTTCCTGGCAGGCCCCGTGGCCGTCGATGATCCGCCAGTGGCGCGAGCGCAGCTGGACCTGCTCGCTGCCGTTGTTCACGATCTCGACCGTGTAGGCGAAGAAGTACCGGCTCTCGGTCGGCGAGGACTCCTCCTCGACGAAACGAGACTGGACCGTCACACTTATTCCCCGCGTCTCGGCCTTGTACATCGCCCTATTTGGCCCTTCTTCGGACGGTACGACTCGCGGAAGCCGAATGGAACGCGCTTCCCGGCCGGTGGTAGTGGGCGGCGGAATCGCCGTCAATTGCGGCGGACTACCTCGCGCGGCGCGGCGGGCCGCCGGTCGCGGCGCCGGCCTCACGAGGCCTCCGGACGCGGTTAAGCCCGCGTTAGCGGGTCCCGGCGGACAACGCTGCTCGGCGTGACGCGGACCGGCCGGGGCGCGCGAGGGAGTCAGGGGCGCGATGAACGCGGGCGCAGCCACGGGAGCCGCCGAGACGAGCGCGGACGGCCGATCCGGCATCCTGCCGGCCCAGGCGATCGCCGCCCTCGCGCGGGCGGGCGGCATCCGGAATGCGAGCCCCTTCGCGGCCGATCAGATCCAGCCCGCGAGCCTCGACCTGCGCCTGGGCGCCAGGGCCTACCGGGTGCGGACGAGCTTCCTGCCCGGCTCGGGACGGACGGTCCAGGCCTGCGTCGACCGGCTGTCGCTGCACGCCGTCGACCTGCGCCCGGGCGCCGTCCTGGAGACGGGCTGCGTCTACATCGCGGAGCTTCAGGAGAGCCTCGCCCTGCCGGCCGATCTCGCGGCGGCCGCGAACCCGAAGAGCTCGACCGGGCGCATCGACGTCTTCACCCGCGTCATCACCGACCGGGGCGAGGCCTTCGACCAGGTCGAGCCCGGCTACGACGGGCCGCTCTACGCGGAGATCTCGCCGCGCACCTTCCCGGTCCTCGTGCGCAGCGGCTCGCGGCTGTCGCAGATCCGCTTCCGCCGCGGGGCGCCGCGGCTGACCGAGGCCGAGCTCGGCCTGCTGCACGCCCGCTCGGCCCTGGTCGACGCCGGCAGCCCGTCCTTCCAGGGCGGCGTGGCGGTCTCGGTCGACCTCGCCGGCTTCGACGGCCTCGTCGGCTACCGGGCGAAGCGCCACACCGGCCTCGTCGACGTCGACGCCCCCGGTCGCCACCGGGCGGCGGATTTCTGGGAACCCCTCGCCGCCGACGGATCGGGCAGCCTGATCCTCGATCCCGGCCAGTTCTACATCCTGGCCTCCAAGGAGGCGGTGCAGGTCCCGCCGGACCACGCCGCCGAGATGGTGCCGTTCGATCCCCTCGTGGGCGAGTTCCGCGTCCACTACGCGGGCTTCTTCGACCCGGGCTTCGGCTATGCCGGGGCCGGCGGGGCGGGCGCGCGGGCCGTGCTGGAGGTCCGCTCCCGCGACGTGCCCTTCCTTCTGGAGGACGGGCAGATCGTCGGCCGCCTCGTCTACGAGCGGATGCTCGACCTGCCGGAGACGCTCTACGGGGCGGGGGCCGGCTCGAACTACCAGGCCCAGGGGCTCAAGCTCTCGAAGCACTTCGCCCTGTAGTCCGGCCCGGACGCGCCGACGGGAGCATCGATCGCATGGACGCCGTGGACCGGAAGATCCTCGATCTCCTCCAGCAGGACGCGACGCTCCCGGTGGCCGAACTCGCCGAGCAGGTCGGCATCAGCGCGGCGCCGTGCTGGCGGCGGGTGAAGAAGCTGGAGGCGTCCGGGGTGATCCGCCGCCGGGTCGCCCTGGTGGACCGCCGCAAGGTCAACGTCCCCACCACGGTGTTCGTGGCCGTGAAGGCACCGCGCCACGCCGCAGACTGGTCGGACGCGTTCCGGCGGGTGGTCGCCGGCTTCCCGGAGATCGTCGAGGCGTGGCGCCTGACCGGCGAGATCGACTACCTGCTGCGGATCGTGGTGCCCGATATCGAGGCCTACGACGCGGTCTACCAGCGCCTCATCGCCAAGCTCGACTTCTCGAACCTGTCCTCCTCCATCGCCATGGAGGAGATGAAGTACACGACTGCCGTCCCGACGATCTACGTGGCGTGACGCGGCCGCGCCGCGGCGGGGCTCAGCCCGCCGCCACCGCGTAGGTCCGGTGGATCGACGAGTCCTGCGCCCGGTGGTCGTAGCCGTAGACGTGGATCGAGACGGCCGCCTCCGGCCCGTCATTGGCGATCCGGTGCAGGTTCGGCCCCGTTGGCATCATGCAGGCGACGAAGCCGGGCATGCGGACGGCGTCCATGGTCGCCACCGCGTGGGTCTCGCTGATCGGACGGTACCACGTCTCCCGCAGGCTGCCGCGCAGCAGGCCGAAGCAGCACGAGCAGTGGTGGTCGTGGACCGGCGTGACCGTGCCGGGCGCCCAGACCATCGCCCAGACGCTGATCGCCTCGGTGCCGAACAGGAGGTTCCGGCTCAGGCCGGGCCCCCGGCCGACCAGCCGCGACGGGTCGAGCAGATCCGGCTGGGCCAGCAGGCGCACCAGGGTCGCCCGGGCCGAGGCCAGATAGGCCTCCGGCGAGCGGCTCGCGGAGCGCGCGAGGTTCGCCAGCATCGCCTCGACGTCGGTCGGGGTGGTGGTCTGCGGCATCGGCAGGTCTCCTTCGGTGCCCTTTCACGAGGCTGCACGAAGGATACCCAGAGGCTGGCGATGACGGGTTGCGTTCTCGAACGTCATCACGTGCGACGTGGCAATGCCATTGCCCGGTGACGCCCGAGTAGGAAATGGTGTTGCGCGCGCCCGATCATTCCCGCGCGGCTGACGCCGGCGCGGCGGGTTCAGCCGGCCGCGGCCTCGTCGAGCAGCCACGCCACGGCGCCCGCGCTGGTTACGCGGCCGGCCGGCAGGGTCTCGCCGGCGGCCAGCCGGGCCAGCGGGACCCGCTTGCCGGCCCCGGTGACGAGGAACAGCACGTGCCGGGAGGACGCGAGCGCCGGCAGCGTCAGGCTGATCCGCGGAACGAACGGCTCCAGGCCGGCCTCGGGCACGGCGACGACGAGCCGCCGGGTCTCGTCGACGGCGGGCTTGCCGGGAAACAGCGAGGCGGTGTGCCCGTCCTCACCGAGGCCGAGGAGCACGAGGTCGAACAGCGGGCGGGCCGGATCGAGGCGCTCGGCCCCGTAGAAGTCGAGGAGCGTCCGCTCGTAGGCGCGGGCGCCCGCCTCCGGACCCTCGTCCGAGGGGATGAAGTGGAGATGCGTCGGCGGGATCTGGGAACCGTGCCCGAAGGCCTCCCGAACCATCCGGACATTGCTGCGCGGATCGTCCCACGGCACGGCGCGGTCATCGCCGAAGAACCAGTGGATCCGCTCCCACGGCACCCGGGCCGCGTAGTCCGGCCCGGCGAGCAGGCCGTACAGCACCTTGGGCGTCGAGCCGCCCGAGAGGCAGAGCGCGATCCGGTCGGACCGGCTCTCGCCGCAGGCCACGATGATCCGCTCGGCCGCCTCGCGGGCAACCGCCTCCGGATCCTTCAGGACGTGGGTTCCGACGGGAAGGCTCATGGGTTCGGGCCCTGCGGCTTCGGGGGTCGGACAGGTCGGCCTGCGGGCGTCCCGCTCAGCCCTTCGGCTCCTGGTGGCCGCCGAAGCCCTTGCGCATCGCCGAGAGCAGCTTGTCGGCGTAGCTCGCGTGCTCGCGGGAGCGGAAGCGGCGGTAGAGCGCGGCGGAGAGCACCGTCGCCGGGACGCCCTCCTCGACGGCGGCGTTGATGGTCCAGCGGCCCTCGCCCGAATCCTCGACGTAGCCGGAGAAGTCGGTGAGCTGCTCGTCGCCCGCGAGTGCCTGGGCGGTCAGGTCGAGCAGCCAGGACGAGACGACGCTGCCGCGGCGCCAGACCTCGGCGATGTCGCCCATGTTGAGATCGAAGCGGCGCTCGGCCGGCAGGTCGGACGCGTTGGCGTGGCGGAGGATGTCGAAGCCCTCCGCGTAGGCCTGCATCAGGCCGTACTCGATGCCGTTATGGACCATCTTGACGAAGTGGCCGGCGCCGGTCGGGCCCGCGTGAATGTAGCCCTGCTCGGCGCGGGGGTCGCGCCCCTCGCGGTTCGGCGTCTTCGGGATGTCGCCGATGCCGGGCGCCAGGGTCTTGAAGATCGGGTCGAGGCGGTCGACGGCTTCCTTGTCCCCGCCGATCATCATGCAGTAGCCGCGCTCCAGGCCCCAGACGCCGCCCGAAGTGCCGACATCCACGTAGTGCAGGCCCTTCTCCTTCAGGGCGGCCCCGCGGCGGACATCGTCGCCGTAGAAGGAGTTGCCGCCGTCGATGATGCAGTCGTCCGCCTGCATCAGCCCCGAGAGCGCCTGGACGGTCTGCTCGGTGATCGCCCCGGCCGGCAGCATCACCCAGGCCGCGCGCGGCACCTCGAGCTTCGAGACCAGGTCCTCCAGGCTCGACGCGCCGACCGCACCGGCCTCGACCAGGGCGGCGACGGCCGCCGGATTCTGGTCGAACACCACGGCTGTGTGCCCGTCGCGCAGGAGACGCCGGACGATGTTGCCGCCCATCCGGCCGAGGCCGATCATGCCGAGTTGCATTGCTGCCCTTCCTTACCGATTGCCCCCGCGCGGCGAGGGTCAGGCCCCTACGGCTTCACCGACGTCACAGGCGATCCGCCGCGGCGGACCGGCGGCGGGCCGGGAAGCCCCCCGCCGGCGGTCCGGGACGGCTAGACGACAGCCATCTTCAGCGCCGCCGCGACCCGCACGAGGCCGGCCTTCGTGTCGCCGCCCTTGAGGTGGACGCGCAGCGCCCGCCGGCCGCGCTCGGCGAGGACGGCGAAGTCGCCCCGCGCCTGCGCCGCGACGACGGTGCTGAACCCGAGCTTCCGGCCCGGGATCGGCAGGTCCTCGGCAGCGTCCGCAGTGATCTGCAGGAACACGCCGGTGTCCGGGCCGCCCTTGTAGGCCTGGCCGGTCGAGTGGAGGAACCGCGGCCCGAACTCCAGGCAGGTCGCGACTTTGCGGGCGTCGCGCACGGCGATCCGCGGCTCCTGCAGGATCGCGGCGGCCTCGGCGTCGCGCGGGACGTAGGCCAGGAGCCCCAGGTAATCGCCGTCCTTCAGGCGGCCGATCTGCGCCTTCATCGCGGCCTCGAGCCCCTCGGCGGCCGGCTTGAGGGCGTCGGCGTTCCGCGGATCGGCGTAGAGCGCGACCCAGTCGTCCTCGTAGAGCGGCGTCTCGGCGGGGAGGGCGCCCTTCGCCTCGGCCTCGGCGAACAGCTTCTTCGTCTCGACCTTGCTGGCCTCGACGTCGGGCTGGTCGAACGGGTTGATCCCGATCACTGCACCGGCCACCGCGGTCGCCATCTCCAGGCGGTAGAATTCCTGCGGCAGCTGCTCGATCGAGTCGAGGGTGATGCGGGCGATCGGGTGGCCGTCCCGCTCCAGGGCGCGCAGGGCCTCGTCCTGCGCGGCCTCGGCGTTGCCGTCGAGGCGCAGGTAGACGAAGAACCGGTCGTGGCCGTAGACGGCCGGGACGCCGACCGGCTCGCCGTCCACCGGCACGAGGCCCTTGCCCTGCTTGCCGGTCGATTCCGCGATCAGCTGCTCGGCCCAGGCGCCGAAGCTCGCGATCGCCGGGGAGGCGACGATCGTCACCTTGTCGCGCCCGGCGAGCGCCGCGGCGCCGATGGCCGTGCCGAGCAGGACGCCCGGGTTCACGGCCGGCGGCACGGCCGGGCCGCAGGAGCGGACCATGATGCGGGCGGTCTCGAGGAGCGCCTTCACGTCGAGGCCCATGGCGGCGGCCGGCACGAGGCCGAAGGCCGAGAGCACCGAGTAGCGCCCGCCGATCTGCTTCACGCCGTAGAAGATCTTTTTGAACCCATCCGCCTTCGCGGCGCGCTCCATGTCGGAGCCCGGATCGGTCACGGCCACGAAGTGGTCGCCGGCCTTCTCGCCGAGCACGTCCTTGGCGCGGGCCAGGAAGTAGTCGCGGAAGACGTTCGGCTCCAGGGTCGAGCCGGACTTGGACGCGACGATGAACAGCGTCTTGGCCAGGTCGATGCTCGCCTCCAGGGCGCGCACCTGATCCGGGTGGGTCGAGTCGAGGATCTGGAGCTTCGGGAACCCCTCGCGCTGGCCGTAGGTCAGGCTCAGGACCTCCGGGCCGAGGCTCGACCCGCCCATGCCGAGCACGACCGCGTCGGTGAAGCCCTGCGCCTTCACCCAGTCGGAGAAGGCGGCGTAGTCGGCGGCCTTCTCGAGCTCTTCCTCGACGATGTGCAGCCAGCCGAGCCAGTTCGCCTCGTCGTGGCCGGACCAGACCGAGGCGTCGCCCGCCCAGAGCCGGCGGATCGACCCGCTGGCGCGCCAGGATTCGACGGCCTTCTTGGCCTCGGCCGCCAGGGTGTCGTCCATGGCGAGGCTCTGCCCGTCCAGACGGTGCCCCAGCAGCGCGACGCGCTTGCCGGCGACGGCGCCCAGCAGGTTGTCGGCGGCGTCGATGAAGAGCTGCACGCCCTCCTTCACCAGCTGCTCGGCCACCGCCTCGATGTCGATCCCGGCCCGGGCGAGGCGGTTCATCACCGCCTCGGCGCCGGGCACGTCCTCCTCGATCGTGGCCCGCACCACGCCGTGGTCGCGGAACGCGTCCATGGTGGCCGGCGGCATCGTGTTGACGGTGTTCGGTCCGATCAGCTCCTCGACGTAGAGGACGTCGGAATAGGCCTTGTTCTTCACGCCCGTGGAGGCCCAGAGCAGCCGCTGCGCCTTGGCGCCCTTCTCGGCCAGGGCGGTCCACTTGGATTCGGCGAAGATCGTCTTGTAGCGCTGGTAGGCGAGCTTGGCGTTGGCGATCGCCACCTTGCCCTTCAGCTGCTCGAGGGCGAACTTCTCGTCCGGATCGTTGGCCTGCGCGATCTTCTCGTCGAGGAGCTTGTCGACCAGGACGTCGATGCGGCTGATGAAGAAGCTCGCCACGCTGGCGATCCGCGAGACGTCGTGGCCGGCCTTCGCGCGCGCGTCGAGACCGTCGATGAAGGCGCGCGCCACGGCCTCGTAGGCCTCCTGCGAGAACAGCAGGGTGACGTTGATCGAGATGCCCTCGCTCGTCAGCTGCCGGATCGCCGGGATCCCCTCCGGGGTGGCCGGCACCTTGACCATCAGGTTGTCGCGGGAGACCGCCTTGTGCAGGCGGCGCGCCTCGGCCAGCGTCGCCTCGGTGTCGAGGGCGAGGTAGGGCGAGACCTCCAGGCTGACGTAGCCGTCGGCGCCGTCGCTCGCCTCGTAGACCGGGCGGAGCACGTCGGCGGCCGCCTGGATGTCGGCGATGGCGAGCCCCTCGTAGAGGTCGATGACGCGGCTGTCGCCGGTCGCCTGCACGGCCTTCAGGCTGTCGTCGTACTCGTCCGAGTGGCCGATCGCCTTCTCGAAGATCGACGGGTTGGAGGTGACGCCCCGCAGGCCGTCGCGCTCCACGAGCTGCTTCAGCTCGCCCTTCTCGATGAATCCGCGGGCCACGAAGTCGAGCCAGACCGCTTGATCCTGTTCGTCGTGCAGGGCCTTGAGCGCGTTCATGTCGGTTCCTCGCCTCGCGTACCGCGTACTCTCGCCCGAACGCACCCTCCCGCCCGGACCGGGCGGGAGAGCAGGCCCCCGGGCTACTTCTTGTGCTTGGCCACCTGCGCCTTCGCGGCGTCCAGGACCTTCTCGGGGGTAAAACCGAACTTGGTCTGGAGATCCTTGATCGGCGCCGAGGCGCCGAAGGTGTGCATGCCGATGATCGCGCCCTCGGAACCGGCGTAGCGGTCCCAGCCGATGACGCTGCCCTGCTCGACGGCCACCCGGGCCTTGACGGCGGGGGGCAGCACCGAGTCGCGGTAGGCCTCGTCCTGGCGCTCGAACAGGTCCCAGGACGGCATCGACACGACCCGGGCCTTCACCCCCTCGGCCTTCAGGGCCTCGTAGGCACCGACGCAGAGCTGCACCTCGGAGCCCGAGGCGAGCAGGATCACGTCGGGCGTGCCCTCGCTGTCGGCCAGCACGTAGCCGCCCTTGGCGGTGCCGGAGGCGGCCCCGTACTTCGCGCGGTCGAGGGTCGGCAGCGGCTGGCGCGAGAGGGCGAGAACCGCCGGCTGGTTCTTCAGCGTGAAGATCACCCGGTAGGCCTCGGCGACCTCGTTGGCGTCGGCCGGGCGCAGGGTCACGAGGCCCGGGATGCAGCGCAGCGACAGGAGCTGCTCCACCGGCTGGTGGGTCGGCCCGTCCTCGCCCACGCCGATCGAGTCGTGGGTGAAGATGTGGAAGACCGGCAGCTCCATGAGCGAGGCGAGCCGGATCGGCGGGCGCATGTAGTCGGCGAAGACCAGGAAGGTCGCGCCGTAGGCCCGCAGCCCGGAGAGGCCGAGCCCGTTCACGATCGAGCCCATGGCGTGCTCGCGGACGCCGAAATGCAGGTTGCGGCCGCCCGGCGAGAACGGGCCGAACGAGCCCGCGCCCTCGAAGGTCAGGTTCGACTTGTTGGACGGCGCCAGATCGGCCGAGCCGCCGAGCAGGAACGGCACGTGCTGGGCGATGGCGTTCAGCACCTTGCCGGAGGATTCGCGGGTGGCGAGGCCCTTGGCGTCCGGCTCGAAGACGGGGATGTCCTTGTCCCAGCCCTCCGGCAGGCGGCCTTCCAGGAAGGCGTTCAGGTCCTCGGCGTGGGCGGCGTCCGCCTCCTTCGCCTTGGCGAGCAGGCCCTGCCACGAATCGTAGAGGCCGGCGCCGCGCTTGCCGATGCCGTTGCGGAAGTTCTCCTGCACGCCGTCCGGCACGAGGAACTGCGCGTCCTCCGGCCATCCGTAGGCGCGCTTGGCGCCCTTCACCTCGTCCTCGCCGAGCGCGTCCGAGTGGGCCTTGGAGGTGCCCTGCTTCTTCGGGGCGCCGTAGCCGATCACCGACTTGACGATGATGAGCGTCGGGCGGTCGTTGGTGGCCAGGAAGGTCTCGATCGAGCCCGCCAGCGCGTGCACGTCGTTGGCGTCGGCGACGCGCAGCACCTGCCAGCCGTAGGCCAGGAAGCGGGTCGCGACCTCCTCGCCGAAGGCCAGCTCCGTGTGGCCCTCGATGGTGACGGTGTTGTCGTCGTAGATCCAGCAGAGGTTGGCGAGCCGCAGGTGGCCGGCGAGCGAGGCGGCCTCGGAGGCGACGCCCTCCATCAGGTCGCCGTCCGAGCAGACGGCGTAGACGTTGTAGTCGAACAGCGGCAGGTTCGGCCGGTTCAGGTGCTGGCCGAGGAAGCGGCTGCCCATGGCCATGCCGACCGAGTTGGCGACGCCCTGGCCGAGCGGGCCCGTGGTGGTCTCGACGCCGGTGGTGAAGTGGTATTCCGGGTGGCCCGGGGTCCGGCTGTCGAGCTGCCGGAACTTCTTGATGTCCTCCAGCGACACCGCCGGGGCATTGCCGCCGTCGCTCTCGGCGACGCCCGCGAGGTGCAGCAGCCCGTAGAGCAGCATCGAGGCGTGGCCGCAGGACAGCACGAACCGGTCGCGGTTCGGCCAGTGCGGGTGCGCCGGGTCGTAGCGCAGGTAGCGGTTCCACAGCGTGTAGGCGACCGGCGCCAGCGCCATGGGCGCGCCGGCATGGCCCGAATTGGCCTTCTGCACCGCGTCGATCGCGAGCGTCCGGATCGTGTTAATGCTGAGCGTATCGATCTCAGCGAGGGCCGCCTTGGCGGGAGTGTCAGCACCGCTCATGATGTCGCGTCTTCCAGTTCGCCTCGCGCGGTCCGCTTCGCGGCTTCGCGCTGCCGTAGGACGGCGGGAGGAGCTCCGTTGGCCTTACCACCCTGCCGATCCGCCGGCCCTTCGCCGCGCGTATAGCTGAGGAGCGTGTTGACGAGGGCGACGTGGGTGAACGCCTGAGGGAAGTTACCCACAAGACGCTTGGCTTGCACGTCGTATTCCTCGCTGACGAGGCCGAGATCGGTGCAGATGCCGATCAGGCGCTCGATCAGTGCCCCGGCCTCGTCGCGCCGCCCCAGGCCGATGAGGTTGTCCACGTACCAGAAGGTGCAGGGCAGGAAAGCCCCCTCGGAGCCGGTCAGCCCGTCGGTGGTCTGGCCCTCGGTCTCGTAGCGGAGGATGAAGCCGTCCCGCATCAGCCCCTTGCCGATCGCCTCCACGGTGCCGACCACCCGGGGATCGTCCTGCGGGAGGAAGCCCGTATGGGCGATGAGCAGGAGGCTCGCGTCCAGGGCCTTCGCGCCGTAGGACTGGACGAAGCTGTTGAGAGCGGGATCGAAGCCCTTCTCGCAGACTTCGGCGTGGATCTCGTCCTTGACGGCGCGCCAGCGCTCGGCCTGCTCCTGCGTGGCGCCGTTCTCGTGCATCTCGTGCATGCGCAGCGCCCGGTCGAACGCCACCCAGGCCATGACCTTCGAGTGCGTGAAGTGGCGACGCCCGCCGCGCACCTCCCAGATCCCCTCGTCGGGCTCGCGCCACGCGGTCTCCAGGTGGTTCAGGATCGCGAGGCCGACCCGCAGGCCGTCCTTGCTCACCGGCAGGCCGCGGGCATGGGCCTGGTAGAGCGCGTCGAACAGCTCGCCGTAGACGTCGAGCTGGAACTGGCTGGCGGCGGCGTTGCCGATGCGGACGGGCCGCGAGTTCTCGTAGCCCGGCAGCCAGTCCAGCTCGATCTCGGGCAGCAGCCGCTCGCCGGCGATGCCGTAGAGGATGTGCGCCTGCTCGGGATTGCCCGCCACGGCCCGCAGCAGCCAGCCCAGCCAGTCGCGCGCCTCGTCGATGTAGCCGCCGTCCATCAGGGCGATCAGCGTCAGGGTCGAGTCGCGCAGCCAGCAGAACCGGTAATCCCAGTTCCGGATCCCGCCGAGCCCCTCCGGCAGGGAGGCCGTGGGCGCCGCCACGATGCCGCCGGTGGGCTCGTAGATCAGCGCCTTGAGGGTCAGGAGGGAGCGCTGGAGCATCCGGTCCCAGCCCGTGCCGCCGGCGCAGCGCGACGACCATTCGCGCCAGTGCTGGTCGGTGGCCTCGAGGACCTTGCGCGGCTCGATCGGGGGCGGGTCCTCCTCGTGGGAGGGACCGTAGCTCAGGACGAACCGGTGCTTGTCACCGGCATGGACGGTGAACTCGGACACCGTCGTCTGCGCGTCCGATCCCTTGAGATGGACGTCGGTGCGCAGCACGACCTTGTGAGGGCCCGAGACGGCGCGCAGGTCGCCCAGCTCCGAGCGGGAGACCCAGGGCACGGCCGAGCCGTAATCGAACCGGACCGCCATCTCCATCCGCATGGCGACGCGCCCGTGCACGCCCTCGACGAGCCGCACCAGATGGGACCCGTCGCCGACCGGCATGAAATCCGTGACCAGGACCTCGCCCTGCCGCGTGGTGTGGCGGGTTTCCAGCACGAGGCTGCCCGGCCGGTAGGACCAGCGCGTCTCGACGTGCTCGGCCTCGGGGAAGATCTTCCAGAAGCCGTGCGCCTCGGTTCCCAGGAGGCTGGTGAACAGGGCGGCCGCGTCGAAGCGCGGCCAGCACAACCAGTCGACGCTGCCCTGACGGCTGATCAGCGCCGCGCTCCGGCAATCCCCGACGAGCGCGTAATCCTCGATGCGTGCAGCCATCCGGCCCCGGCCCCGGTCCGCGGCCGGCAGTCCGGGCCGTCCGCTGCGACGCACCTAGGACGTCCGGTCACGAGATCCAGAGGTCGGGGTGCCCGCTGCCCGACGCGGTCAGCGCAGGCAGTCGGCCACCGCCAGGGCCACCGTGCCCTGGACCGCCCTCGCGCTGCTGCGCACGAGATTCGCCGCGTCGCCGACGGCCCGCGCGGCCGGAACCAGGGTCTCCACCACCGAGGCCGCGAAGGGCATGGCCTGCGACGGGAGCAGGGCGTCCTCGGCCTCATCGGCCGCCCCGCGGGCGGGCGCCATGGGATCGGTGTTGCTGCGGGGCGTCTCGGGGCAGCGCCGGCCGGGGCAGGCGCGCCGGCCCGCGGCCGCGACGTGGGCGTTCGCCCGTGCGGCCACGGCCGGACGGGCGGGCAGGGACCCCGTCCGCGCGATCACGGCGTCGAGCGGGTACTGCTCGGCGAACGCGATCACGGCGGGCGGGCGGCCCGGCGCCGCGACGGCGGCGATCGGCGCGAAATCCGTGGGTCCGGGAGCGGCGGACACGCCCGCTTCGACCCGGGCGCCGGGCTGTCCGGGCTTCGAGGTCGGGCAGTAGAGCGAGGCCACGCCCAGGATTGCCACGACGGCCAGCGTCGGCAGGAAGGGCATGGACACGCGGCCGTGGGCGGCGGCCGTCAGGGCGGGCTGATCTGGCCTGCGCATCCGAATCACCGATCTCCTTGACCGCCGCGAGGCCTGTACAGTGCGGCCAGCATTGCGGCGGAAGCTGGACCGTTTCTTTGCGCAGCGGTTACTGGTGCCGCAAGGTGGGATTCCGCGGAAACGGGCGCCGCGGGCCCAGCACGGGCACGGGCCTTGCTTAGCTCGCGGCGGCCCGCGCCGGGCCGGCCTCGAGAAGAAGACCCGCCCCGTACCGGGCCACGATGACTGAAACCAATCTCACCGTCGCCGTGATCGACCCGAGCCGCGCCCGCGCGGCCATCCTGGAAGAGGGCCTGCGCGCCGCCGGGATCGGGCGCGTGGTCGTGATTCCCGACACCGCCGACCTCATGGAGCGCGTCGCCGCGCTCAAGCCCGACGTGGTGGTGATCCATCTGGAGAGCCCGAGCCGGGACATCCTGGAGCAGATGTCGGGTGTCTCCCGGCAGGTCGAGCGGCCCGTGGCGATGTTCGTCGACCGCTCGGACTCGACCATGATGCAGGCCGCCGTCGATGCCGGGATCTCCGCCTACGTGGTGGACGGGCTGCGGGCGGAACGGATCAAGTCGATCCTCGACATCGCGATCCTGCGCTTCAACGCCTTCGCGCGCCTCCAGCGCGAGCTGACGGAGGCGCGGGGCGAACTCGCCGACCGCAAGCTGATCGAGCGGGCGAAGGGCATCCTGATGACCATGAAGGGCCTCTCCGAGGACGAGGCGTACAAGCAGCTGCGCCGCAAGGCCATGAACGAGAAGCGCAAGATCGCCGACATCGCCCGGGCGATCGTCACCACCGCGGACCTGCTCGGATGAGGCTCCAGCTCGGCTACGTTCCGCTCTGCGACGCGGCGCCCCTGATCGCGGCCCACGAACTCGGCTTCGCCCGGGCCGAGGGGCTCGACCTCGACCTCACCGCCGAGCCCTCGTGGGCGACGCTGCGCGACCGGCTGGCGCTGGGCCATCTCGACGGCGCGCACATGCTGGCGCCGCTGGCGCTGGCGAGCCGGCTCGCCCTGTCGGGGCCGCCCTCAGACCTGATCGTGCCGCTCCAGCTCAGCACCGACGGCAACGCCGTCACGCTGTCCAACACCCTCTGGGCCGCGATGGACCCGGCCAGCGAGGCCCTGGCGGATGTCGCCCGCGCCTTCGCGGGCGTGGCGGAGGCCCGGCACCGCGCCGGCAGCCCGCTGACCCTCGGCACGGTGCATCCCTTCTCGTGCCACAGCTACCAAGTGCGGCTGTTCGCCGAGGCCGGCGGCCTCGACGCGGCGGCGTTCCGCACCGTCGTGGTCCCGCCGCAGCACTGCGTGGAGGCGCTGGCGCGCGGCCTGGTCGACGGGTTCTGCGCGGGCGCGCCCTGGAACGACGTGGCGGTCGCGGCCGGCCACGGGCGTGTGGCGGTCCACGGCAGCGCCCTCGCGCCGAACGCGCCCGAGAAGGTGCTGGCCGTCTCCGCGCGGCTCGACGGCGCGATCCTGCCGCTGGTGCGGGCGGTCGCCCGGGCCGGACGCTGGTGCGCGGATCCGGAGAACCGGACCGAACTGATCCATCGCCTCGCCCGCCGGACCTATCTCGATCTCGATCCCGCCCTGGTCGGCCGGGCCTTCGGCGATCCGGACCTGTCCGCCGAGCCCGGCACGCGCATCCGCTTCGGCGCGTCGGTCGAGGAGCCGCGCGCCGCGCAGGCCCGGTGGCTGCTGGAGCAGATGCGGGCGTCGCAGCAGGTGCCCGCGCAGTTCGACATCGCGGCGGCGATCGCGACCGTCTACAGGGCGGATCTGTACCGGGCGGCGATGGCGGATCTCTGACGACGGCGACACTTCGCGCGGTTCGTCATCGGCGCGCGGAATCGCGGCGAACAGCGGCGGAACGCGGGGCACGCTCGCCCGTTGTGCTTGAGCCATGCCTGGATGCCGCAAACTCGAAACTGGATCGTTGATCTCGCATCCGCGCGGGCGGGTCGAGCTTCGACGCTACGTCACGCGGGGCGGCCGCGTGCCCCGCGCCTGCAACGACAACCGTCGGGCGGGATCGCACCACGCCTGGTACTGGGTCCTGGCCGCCGGCGCGATGCCGACGCTGGGGCTCCTGGCGATGCTGTCGACACTCCTGTAACGGACCGCGACGTCGATGCGGGCGCGTTCCAGGCGCCGGCATTGCGCGCCTGCGATTCTACAACTCGAGAATCGGTCCGACTCGCGGCGTTATAGTCGCGAGAACTGACGTAATACGTTCATCATAATCCGAAGCTGCGCGTTGCCGGTCAGCCCATCGGGGCCGACGCGGCGATCGCGTGCGCGCGGTAGCCCCCCGTCGACGCGCCTCCGGAAATTTCCCGACCTTCCTGTCGCTGCCGGAAAGCCCGGTCCGCCCGTGATCGCTTTTGCGACGGGTCGCACAGTTTTTGTGCAGTGCCGAAGCCGCCGCCTCGACGGCCGAAACGTCCCGGCCGCCCCACCGATCCTGCGGGTCCGCGCGGCGCTCGCGGACCGCGCGGCGTCTGGCACGGAACCTGCAAACCTCCCCCCGTCCGTCAACGGCGACGGACAGCGCCGTCAGCGAGGCCGCTGATCCGGTTCTCCCTTGGGCTGAAGCCTGCCGGGAGACGACCGGCAGCGGCTTTTTCGTGGGCGGTCCGCCAACGACCCTGCACTCGAGGTTCCAGACGCGATCGAGCGATGGCGACATCCCCCATGGACACACGCGGACACGACGCGGGCGCCGGGAACGGCCCGCCGCGCGAGAGGCTGGTCGTCGTCGGCAACGGCATGGCCTCGCTGCGCTTCCTGGAGCGGCTGACCGAGGCCGCGCCCGGCCGCTACGACATCACCTGCATCGGGGCCGAGCCCACGGCCGCCTACAACCGGGTCCTGCTCTCCTCGCTGCTCGGCGGCGAGGTCGACGAGGCGGCCTGCGCCTTCCGGGGCCTCGACTGGTACGCGGATCACGGCATCCGCCTGATCACCGGCGCGCCGGCGACGCGGATCGACCGGGAGAACGGGCTCGTCATCGTGGGCGAGACCCACGTCCTGCCCTTCGACAGGCTGGTCCTCGCGGTCGGCTCCCTGCCGATCCGCCTGCCGAAGCCCGGCATGGACCTTCCGGGCGTCATCACCTTCCGCGACCTCGCCGACGTGGCGGCGATCCGCCGTGCCGCCGTGCAGCACGCGAAGGCGATCGTCATCGGCGGCGGCCTCCTGGGCCTCGAGGCGGCGGTCGGGCTCGCGCGCCTCGGCGTCGAGACCACGCTGCTCCACGTCATGGACCGGCTGATGGAGCGCCAGCTCGATCACCACGCCGCCGGGCTGGTGAAGCGCGCCATGGAGGCGCGGGGCGTGCGCGTCATCCTCAAGGCCGACACCGCCCGGATCGAGGGCGCGTCCCGGGTCGAGCGCCTCGTGCTGGCGGACGGCACCGCGCTCCCGGCCGACCTCGTGGTGATGTCGGTGGGCGTGCGCCCCTCGGTGGCGCTGGCGCAGGAAGCGGGGCTGGCGATCGGCCGGGGCATCACGGTCGACGACCGGATGACCACTTCGGACCCGCGGATCTTCGCGCTGGGCGAGTGCGCCGAGCACCGCGGCCAGATCTACGGTTTGGTCGAGCCCGCCTACGAGCACGCCGACACGCTCGCCCGCCACCTCTCGGGCGAGCCGGCCGAGTACCGGGGCACGGCCCTGTCCACGAGCCTGAAGGTTTCGGGCCTGCCGGTCTTCTCGGCCGGGATCGTGGACACGCCCGACGACGCGGAGGCGATCGTGCTCTCCGATCCCGGCGCCGGCCTCTACCGCAAGCTGCTGGTGCGCGGCGGCCGGCTGATCGGCGCGGTGTTCGTCGGCGACATCGCCGAGCAGGGCGCCTGCAAGGGGCTGATCCGCTCCGGCGACCCGATCGAGAACGTGGACGACTTGATGTTCGGGCGCCCCGCGCCCGAGCCCCTGGCTGCTTGAGGAGGCGCGGATGTCCGAGACCACCACCCAGACCGCCGCGGGCGCGTTCGAGGCCGAGCAGAAGCGCTACCTCGAGGGTTTCGCCTCCGGCATCGCCGCCGTCCGCCTGACCGGCGGCCTCGCCGCGGGCGGGGCGGGGGCGGCCGCGCCGCCGGCCGAGCCGACGGGCCCGGACGCGATCCACATCAAGGCGCAGGACCGGACCGTCAAGGACGGCGGCAAGCTCTGCGACCAGGAGAAATGGAAGCGCGCCGAGAACCCGTTCGACGGCCACAACCGCCTCATCCAGGAGGCCGCCGCCGGCAAGCAGCCGAAGCCCGAGGACAATTTCCGCTGGCGCTACCACGGGATGTTCTGGGTGGCGCCGAACCAGGTCTCGTACATGTGCCGGCTGCGGATCCCGAACGGGATCCTGCACCACTGGCAGTTCGCGGGCGTCGCCGACCTCGCCGACCAGCACGGTGGCGGCTACGTCCACGTGACCACCCGGGCGAACCTGCAGGTGCGGGAGATCGATCCCGAGCACGCCCAGCCCTTCCTCGACGGGCTCACCGATATCGGCCTCACGGCCCGGGGGGCGGGCGCCGACAACATCCGCAACGTCACCGGCTCCTCGACCGCCGGCATCGACGCCCAGGAGCTTCTGGACACGCGCCCGCTCGCCAAGTCCTGGCACAACTGGATCCTGAACGACCGCTCGCTCTACGGCCTGCCGCGCAAGTTCAACGTCGCCTTCGACGGCAGCGGCGTGATGCCGACGCTCGAGGAGACCAACGACATCGGCTTCCAGGCCGTGGAAGTGCTGGACGGCGCCGCCGTGCCGCCCGGCATCTACATGCGCCTCGTGCTCGGCGGCATCTCGGGCCACCGGGACCTCGCCCGCGACACCGGCATCGTGCTGAAGCCGGAGGACTGCAACGCCGTCGCCGACGCGATCATCCGGGTGTTCATCGAGAACGGCGACCGGACGAACCGCAACAAGAGCCGGATGAAGTACGTCCTCGACGCTTGGGGCTTCGACAAGTACCTCGCGGCCGTCGAGGACAAGCTCGGCCGCAAGCTCGACCGGGTCGCGCCGGAGCAGGTCGCGCCGCGGAAGGCCACCGACCGGTTCGCCCATGTCGGCGTCCACGCCCAGAAGCAGCCCGGCCTCAACTGGATCGGCGTGGTCCTGCCGGTCGGCAAGATGACCAGCGATCAGGTCCGGGCGCTCGCCAAGATCGCCGCCGAGTGCGGCGACGGCCAGATCCGCCTCACCGTCTGGCAGAACTTCATCTTCTCCGGGGTTCCGGACGCGAAGGTCGCCGAGGTTGAGCAGCGGGTGCTCGATCTCGGCCTCACCACCAAGGCGGCGGGCATCCGCTCCGGTCTCGTGGCCTGCACGGGGGCGAAGGGCTGCAAGTTCGCGGCCTCCGACACCAAGGGCCACGCGCTGATCATCGCCGACCACGTCGAGACCGCCCTGCCGAACCTCGACGTGCCGGTGAACGTCCACCTCACCGGCTGCCACCACAGCTGCGCCCAGCACTACATCGGCGATATCGGGCTGATCGGCGCCAAGGTCGTCGTCTCGGAGGAGGGCGACACCGTCGAGGGCTACGACGTCGTGGTCGGCGGCGGTTTCGCCGAGAACCCGAAGATCGGCACCGAGATCTGGAAGGCCGTGAAGGCCGAGGATGCGCCCGCCCGCGTCGAGGCGCTGCTGCGCGCCTACCTCGCCCTACGCCAAGGCCCCGAGGAGAGCTTCCAGGCCTTCACCAGCCGCACCGGCGCGGAGGCGCTCCGCGACGCCGCCGAGGACCAGCCCGCCCTGAAGGCCGCCGCATGACCCAGCACGTCTCGCCCCCCCTCGTCCTGATCCCCGAGACCGCGCCCTTCAACGAGGACCAGCGCGCCTGGCTCTCGGGCTACTTCGCGGCCCTGCTCGGCCCCGCCGTCGCGGGCGCGACGGCGCTCGCGCCCGGCGAGGGCCCCGCCACGGGCCCCAAACTCGCCGACAACGACGACGCCCCCTGGCACGACCCGTCCGTGCCGATCGCCGACCGGATGGCGATGGCCAAGGACCGGCCCGAACCGCAGAAGCTGATGGCCGCCATGGCCCAGCAGGATTGCGGCCAGTGCGGCTACAACTGCGCCGACTACGCCAACGCCATCTTCCTCAAGAACGAGGCGCGCCTGAACCTTTGCCAGCCCGGCGGCAAAGAGACCCTGCGCATGCTCAAGAAGCTGGACGAGGAGTTCGGCGCCGCCGGGGGCGTCCCCGCGGCGCCGAAGGCGGAGGACGACGTCCCGAAGGCGGCGGCCGATCTCGGCCCGCTCGGCTACTGCCGCGAGAACCCGGTCGAGGCGCTGTTCCTGTCCCGTCGACGCCTCAACGATCCGGGCGGCGAGAAGGAGACGTGGCACATCGAGATCGGGCTCGACGGCACGCCGATCCAGTACGAGGTCGGCGACTCGCTGGGCCTGTTCCCCGCCAACGCCCCCGCACTGGTGGATGCCGTGATCGCGGAACTCGGCGCCCGGCCCGAGCGGGTGATCGGGGAAAGGACCCTGCGCGAGCACCTGCTGATCAACTACGCGCTCGGCGCGGCGCCCGACAATCTGTACCAGCTGCTGTCGCTGCTCACCTCCGGGGCGGCGCGCAAGAAGGCGCAGGCGCTCGCCTCCGGCGAGGATCCGGACGGCGACGCCGCCTATCTCGACGTGCTCGGCGCGCTCCACAAGTTCCCGGGCGCGCGGCCCGACGCCGAGGTCTTCCTGGAGGCCTTGGACGAGCTGCAGCCGCGGCTCTACTCGATCTCGTCCTCGCCCAAGATGGATGTCGGCCGCGTGTCGCTGACCGTGGACGCGGTGCGCTACAACCACCGCTCGCGGCTGCGGCTGGGCGTGGCCTCGACGCACCTGGGCGAGCGCCTGCCCGAGCAGACCAGGGTGAAGGTCTACCTCCAGAAGGCGCACGGGTTCGGACTGCCGGCCGACCTGTCGAAGGACGTGATCATGTGCGGCCCCGGCACCGGCATCGCGCCGTTCCGGGCCTTCCTGCGCGAGCGCGCCGCCACGCGGGCGCCGGGCCGCAACTGGCTGTTCTACGGCCACCAGCGGCAGGCCTCGGACTTCTTCTACAAGGACGAGCTGAACAGCCTGAAGGACGACAAGGTGCTCACCCGCCTGTCCCTGGCCTGGTCGCGGGACGGGACGGAGAAGACCTACGTCCAGGACCGGATGCGCGAGAACGGCGCCGAGCTGTGGAAGTGGCTGGAGGGCGGCGCGCATTTCTACGTCTGCGGCGACGCCAAGCGCATGGCCAAGGACGTCGAGCGGGCGATCATCGACGTGGCGGCGCAGTTCGGCGGCAAGAGCCCCGAGGACGCGGTGGCCTATCTCGCGGCGCTCAAGAAGGCCGGGCGGTATCAGGCCGACGTGTACTGAACCGCAACTTGCTCTCCTCCCCTGGCGACCCCGGGCTTGCCCGGGATCGCTCGAGCTTGTGGGGAGGAGCCAGAGGTGGGGGTGGCGCAGGATGGGGCTCGGGCGGTGCCTTCTGCACCACCCCCACCCCTAACCCCTCCCCACAGCGGGGAGGGGAACGGCGGCGCGAAGCTTGCTCCCGCCCAGGACGACCCTGCGAGGATTCAGCCATGACCCAGCCAGTGGCGGCGCCGACGGTGCGGACCACCTGCCCCTATTGCGGGGTCGGGTGCGGCGTGCTCGCGACCCCGGACGGGCAGGGCGGCGCCACCATCGCGGGCGATTCCGAGCACCCGGCCAATTTCGGCCGCCTGTGCTCGAAAGGCTCGGCGCTGGGCGAGACCCTGTCGCTCGAGAACCGCCTGCTCCACCCGCAGGTCGACGGCGCCCAGGTCTCGTGGGATGCCGCGCTCGACACGGTCGCGGGCAAGCTCCGCGCGGTGGCGGACGAGCACGGGCCGGACGCGATCGCCTTCTACCTCTCGGGCCAGCTCCTCACCGAGGATTACTACGTCGCCAACAAGCTCGCGAAGGGCTTCATCGGCACGCCGCACGTGGACACCAACTCGCGGCTCTGCATGTCGAGCGCGGTCGCGGCCCACCGCCGGGCCTTCGGCTCCGACACGGTCCCGGGCTGCTACGAGGATCTCGACGAGGCCGACCTGATCGTGCTGGTCGGCTCCAACACCGCGTGGTGCCACCCGGTCCTGTTCCGCCGCATGGCCGACGCCAAGGAGCGCCGCGGCACCAAGTTCGTGGTCATCGACCCGCGCCGGACCCAGACCGCGCAGGAATGCGACCTGTTCCTCGGCATCCGGCCGGGCACCGACACCGCCCTGTTCTCGGGCCTGCTGGTCTACCTGTCGGACAACGGTTTCCGCGACCGCGCCTTCATCGATTCCCACACGGCCGGCCTCGACGGCGCCCTCGACCGCGCCCGCCAGATCGCGCCGGACCTCGCGGCTGTCGCCGCCGTCACCGGCGTGACCGAGGCCGACATCGCGGCCTTCTACGCCCTGTTCGCCGGCACCCGCCGGGTGGTCACGGCCTTCTCGCAGGGGGTGAACCAGTCGGCGCAGGGGACCGACAAGGGCAACAGCATCATCAACTGCCACCTCGTCACCGGCCGGATCGGCGAGACCGGGATGGGGCCGTTCTCGCTGACCGGCCAGCCGAACGCCATGGGCGGGCGCGAGGTCGGGGGGCTCGCCAACATGCTGGCCGCCCACATGCACTTCACCCCCGAGGAGGTGGACCGGGTGCGCCGCTACTGGGGCGCCCCGCGGATCATCACCGGCGAGGGCATGAAGGCGGTGGCCCTGTTCGAGGCGATCGGCCGGGGCAAGATCAAGGCGCTGTGGGTGATGGGCACCAACCCGCTGGTCTCGATGCCGCGGGCCGACGCGATCCGGGACTCGCTCGCCGGCCTCGACCTCTACGTGGTGTCCGAGGCGGTGGCGGATTCCGACACCGCGCGGGGGCGGGCCAAGACCACCGTGCTTCTCCCCGCCCAGGCCTGGGGCGAGAAGGACGGCACGGTCACCAATTCCGAGCGCCGGATCTCGCGCCAGCGCCGCTTCCTCGCGAGCCCCGGCGAGGCCAGGCCGGACTGGGCGGCGCTGGCGGATGTCGGGCGCCGCCTCGGCCACGGCCGGGCCTTCGCGTTCGATTCCGCCGCCGCGATCTTCCGCGAGCATGCCGGGCTCTCGGCCTACGAGAACAACGGCACCCGCGATTTCGACCTCGGCGCGCTCGCGGACATCGGCGACGCCGCCTACGAGGCGGCCCTGCCGGTGCAGTGGCCGATCCCGAAGCGCTCCGGCTTCCGGGGCGCCCAACAGGGGAAGGCGAGGCTGTTCGGCGACGGCCGGTTCTACACCTTCGACCGGCGCGCCCGCTTCGTCGCGGTGCAGCCGCCGGCCCTCGCGCTCGCGGCCTCGGCGGCGTTCCCGCTCATGCTCAACACCGGCCGGGTCCGCGACCACTGGCACACGATGACCCGCACCGGGAAGAGCCAGCGGCTCTCCGCGCACCGCGCCGTGCCGTTCGTCGAGGTCCATCCGGACGACGCGGCGGCCCACGGCCTCGCGGAGGGCGACATCGCCCGGCTCACGACCGCGCACGGCGCGGCCGAGCTGGAGGTGACGGTCACCGACACGGTGGTGCCAGGCAGCCTGTTCATGCCGATGCACTGGGGCGGCGCCTTCGCGTCGCGGGCCCGGGTCGGCGCGCTGGTGCGGGGCATGACCGACCCGGTCTCGGGTCAGCCCGAGCTCAAGGCGACCCCCGCGGCGGTCGAGTCCGTCGGCTACCGCGCCCGCGGCTTCCTGCTGACGCGCCGACAGGTGGCGCTGCCCGAGGGCTGGTGGTGGGCACGCGCCGCGATCACCGGCGGCTGGGGCGCGCAGTTCGCCACCGCCGACAGCTCCCGCGCCGTGGCGCTGATGGTGCGCGGGCTGATCCAGAGCGAGGCGCTGCCGGGCGGCGAGCTGGCGGAATATGCCGACCACGCCCGCGATCGCTACCGCTGCGCGGTCTACGACGGCGACCGCCTCGTCGCCTGCCTCGCCTACGCCCCCGCCGCCGAGCGGCCGGACTGGGAGGCCGCCAAGGTCCTGTTCGCCGCCGAGGCGCCCGACGCCGCCGAGCGGCGGGCGCTGCTCTCGGGCCGCGCGGCGACCGCCTCGGCGGGTCCGGTGGTCTGCGCCTGTCACGGCGTCGGCGCGGACATTATCGCCGCGACCATCGCCGGAGGCGCCGGCTCCGCGGAGGCGGTGGGCGCCGCCTGCAAGGCCGGGACGAATTGCGGCTCGTGCATACCGGAGATCCGCAAGATGCTGGCCGGGCAGACCGCATGCGCCGCGTGATTTTCTGATACACTCGCCGGCGAGGATGGATCGGCTTCTCCTGTCAGATCACCTCATCCTGAGGTGCCCGCGTCAGCGGTCCTCGAAGAAGAGCTCCAGGGATCGCGGCCGACTGGAGCCTCCTTCGAGGCCTCCGCTCCGGTACCCGAGGATGAGGGGGCAGTCGGGACCGGCCGGATCAGGACGATTCAGGACAGGCCCGTGACCGAGACCCCCCTGCGCGCAGCCCGCGCCCCCCGCGAGACCAAGGCTGCCGGCCTGGAGCCGCTGGCGGTGCTGCCCGTCTTCGTCCCCCTGCGCGGCAAGCGGGTGGTGCTCGCCGGCTCGTCCGGCGGCGCTCCCTGGAAGGTGAAGGTGCTGGCCGCCGCCGGCGCCCATGTCGACGTCTACGCGCCCGAGCCCGGCGAGGAGCTGCGCGCCGTGCCGGGCGAGATCGTCGACGGGCAGGTGGTCCTGCACGAACGCCCCTGGAGCCCGGACGATCTCTGGGGCGCGGCCTTCTGCATCGGCGCGATGGAGGACGAGGCCGAGTGCGTCGCCTTCGTGGCGGCCGCCCGCGGCGCCGGCGCCATCGTCAACGCGGTGGACCGGCCACACCTCTGCGACGTGAAGTTCGGCGCCATCGTCAACCGCTCGCCGCTCGTGGTCGGCATCTCGACCGAGGGCGCGGCCCCGGTCTTCGGGCAGACCGTGCGCGCCCGGATCGAGGCGATGCTGCCCCGCGGGTTCAGTCGCTGGGTCGCGGCCGCCCGCGACTGGCGCGACGGCGTCACGGCCCGCTTCCACGGCTTCGCCGACCGGCGGTTCTTCTGGGAGCGCTTCACCGACCGGGCCTTCGCGGAGCCCGACCGGGCGCCGTCGGACCGGGATCTCGCCGAGCTGCTCGGCGAGACCGAGACCGCTCCGAAGGGCGGCGCCGTGACGCTGGTCGGGGCCGGCCCCGGCGACGCGGAGCTGCTCACGCTCAAGGCGCTGCGGGCGCTGCGCAACGCCGACGTCATCCTCTACGACGACCTCGTCGCACCCGAGATCCTGGACTACGCCCGCCGCGAGGCCCGCACCATGCTGGTGGGCAAGACCGGCCACGGCCCGTCCTGCCGCCAGGACGACATCAACGCGCTGATGGTGCAGCTCGCCCGCTCCGGCAAGCAGGTGGTGCGGTTGAAATCCGGCGACCCGCTGGTCTTCGGCCGGGCCGGCGAGGAGATCGAGGCCTGCCGGGCCGCCGGCATCCCGGTGACCGTGGTGCCGGGCGTCTCGGCCGCGCAGGGTGCGGCGGCGTCCCTCGGCCTGTCCCTGACCCATCGCGACGCCGCGCGCCGGCTCCAGTTCGTCACCGGCCACGACCGCCGCGGGGCGCTGCCGGACGACCTGAACTGGGGCGCTCTCGCCGATCCGAGCGTCACCACGATCGTCTACATGCCGAAGCGGACCCTGCGGGCCTTGCTGGCGCGCGCCGTGGAGGAGGGGCTGGCGCCCACGACGCCGGCGCTGCTGGTGTTCAACGCCACCCGCCCGAACCAGCAGGCCCTGCGCGGCACGGCCGCCGACCTCGCCGACCGGGTCGAGGCGGCGGGCCTCGACGGGCCGGCGCTGCTGATGGTGGGCGAGGCCTTCTCGGAGATGCGTGGCGCGCTGCCGGCCCAGGCGGAGCAGGCCCGCGTCGCGGTCTGAGGCCGATGACGCGGGCGCGGCGGGGGAGCTGCAGATCAGCGGCTCCGGCGCGTCCGGCTGATCCGGATCAGGTCTCGCCGGCCACGAAGGCGCGCATCAGGTAGTTGGCAATCGCCATGGGCGGCGGCGCCAGGATCCCCTCGGGATGCGTTCCCGCCAGCATGGCCGCGACGTCGGCCCGGCTGAACCAGCGCGCATCCTCCAGCTCGCTGGGATCGGTCACGATAACCTCGTCGAGCGCCTCGGCGGCGCAGCCCATCATCAGCGACGACGGGAACGGCCAGGGCTGCGACGTCCGGTAGGTGACGGCGCCGACGCGGATCTGCGTCTCCTCGAACACCTCGCGGCGCACCGCGTCCTCGATCGTCTCGCCGGGCTCCAGGAAGCCCGCGAGGCAGGAATACATGTGCGGGCGGAAATGCGGACCCCGGCCGAGCAGGCAGGTGTCGCCCCGGCGCACCAGCATGATCACCACCGGATCGACCCGGGGGAAATGGTGGGCGCTGCAACTCGGGCATTCCCGGCGGAAGCCGCCGGCCTTCGAGACGGTGGCGGTGCCGCAATTGGCGCAGAAACCGTGGCGGGCGTGCCAGTCGAGCATGGACTTGGCCACGGCGAGCAGGCCGAGCTCCTCGGCCTCCACGGCGGAGTCGGTGGCGATCGACCTCAGGTCGAGGGTACGGGTCGGCCCCTCGGAGAAGCGCTCCGCGGCCTCGGCCGGCGCGGCGGCGGCGAAGACGGGCTGCCCGTCCCGGTGCCCGAGGAAGATGCGCGTCCCGCCCGCGAGGTCCGCCGCCTCCGCGACCGCGATCAGCGCGGTCTCCCCGCGTAGCACGATCCGGTCGCCGCAGATCAGCACGAGGCGGGCCTCGGGCGTGTCGAAGGCGGGCACCGCCTCCTCGGGCTGCTCGGCCGAGTGCCGGTCGAGGCGGTTTCGGACGAAGCCGAGGGTGTCGCGGGGATCGGTCATGCGAGGGTCAGGCCGCGGAGAAGAGGGCGCCGGCGCGCTCGAGGAGCTGGGCGCGGGCGTGGGGCGGGTAGGGCTTGCGGGTCTCGAACCCCCAGACCGGCCCCGGCCAGGCGGGATCCGACCGGAAGCGGCCGACCACGTGGACGTGGAGCTGCGACACCACGTTGCCCAGGGCGCCGACATTCACCTTGTCGGGCTTGGATAGGGCCTGCATCACCCCCGTGGTGAGGCGGATCTCCTTCCAGAGCGCCGCGGCATCGGTCTCGGAGAGGTCGGTGATCTCGGTGAGGTTCGGGCGGCGCGGCACTAGGATCAGCCACGGGAACCGGGCATCGTCCATCAGCAGCACGCGGCACAGGGCGAGGTCGCCCACTTCGGCGGTGTCAGCCGACAGGCGCGGGTCGAGGGTGAAGGCGGGCTCGGTCATCGCCGACCGGTGTAGCGCAGCTTCCGCGTCGGCGCGCGGGTTTGCTGCGCCGTCGGTGACGCAGCGGCCCGATCGGCTCAGAGACCCGGCACGACGCCCTGGCGGCCCACCGCGATCGTCCCCGCCATCAGCCCGCCGTCCTCGTCCGGGCGCGCGAAGATCGTCACGGCGGCGCCCCGCTGGAGCATCGCCTTCTCACCAGGCGAGAACTGCGTCACCGGCGTGTCGTCGGGGATCGCGAAGGACGATTGGCCGCCGTTATAGGCGAGGGTCAGACGCATCGGCGCGCCCCGCTGCACGTCGGCCACCCAGCCGGCGGTGAGGCGCGCGCCCTGCGCGGTGTCCCAGGTCTGGCTGCCGGCCTCGAACCCGCGCTCGGACGGAGAGTACAGGGTCACGGCGGTCGCCTGCCGCGGCTCGGAATCGGACGCACCGAGGACGCTGACGTAGCTCTCCGGCTTGATCGCCCGCAGGCTGGCGCCGTTCACCGCGTAGATGCGGGTCCGGGGGCCCATCCGCACGGCCAGGGTGCTGCCGCTGGTGCGGCGGATCTCCACGCGCTCCGAATCGGCCTGGACCACGGTGCCGCGGAACCGGACGGTCGCCGGCTCAGCGCGTGCGGCGGGGATGGTCGCGATCGCCAGAAGGCCGGCGAGGAAGAGACGTCTGACGGGGCTCTTCACGGGGCTCCTTTCCGAGCGTGTGGACAATGGGCGTGCCGTCCGGCCGCGGGACCCGAACGCTGGTCACCGGGCAGGGTTCCCGGCGCCGAAGGACATGCGGTGCCGCAATCCGTCGGCCGGGCTCGCGGAGCGCTCAATGCGCCATCAGCACCGGCATGTCGGCGTGGGCGAGAACGTGGCTGGTGACGCCGCCGAAGATCATCTGGCGCAGGCGGCTCTGGGTGTAGGCGCCCTTGATGAGAAGATCGCAGCCGAACGCCTTCGCCTCCGCCAGAAAGGTCTCGCCGGGCACGCGCCGGCCGGCCGGCAGGGCCCGGTGCGACGCGTCCACACCCTCGCAGGCCAGGGCCTGGGCGAGATCCTGCGCGGTCGGGCCCGGCACCATGCCGCCCTCGACGCTGAGCACGAGCACCCGCTCGGCCCGCCGCAGGAACGGCATCGCGAAAGCCACCGCCCGGGCGGTCTCGGTCGACCCGTTCCAGGCGATGACCACGGCGTCACCGAGGCTGGCCGGTGCCGTAGGCGGCGCCAGCAGGATCGGGCGGCCGCTCTCGAACAGGGCCGTCTCGAACGTGGTCATGCGCGGGGCGTTGTCGGTGGTGCCGGGACGCCCGACCACCGTTGCCGAGAACAGCCGCGCGTACTGCCCGAGGAACGCGTCGCCGGTGGGGACGTCCTGTCGCCAGCGGTAGCGCGGTCCGGCATCCGGCACCCGGTCCGGTATGCAGAGCCCGTCGCGGGCGTGCCGCGGGATGCCGGCGCCGTCCATGAAGGCCACGAAGCGGCCGCCCGCCTCCTCGGCCTCGGCCCGGTCGGCCTCCTCGTCGCGCAGCCACGTCATGCCGCCGACCATGTCGACCGGCACGTACTCGGCCAGCGCCGGGCGCAGAGACACGCCCTCGATCAGACTGCCGAAGCGCGTGGCCGCCAGCCGGGTCGTCTCGAAGACGGAGGGCAGGGCGTCGTGCATCGCGACGGGAACGAGCAGGGTCTTCATGCTGGCCTTCTCCTCGGGCAGGCGAGGCTAATCCTCCCGGCCGCGCGGTGGAACCGGGGCCGGCACGGCGCGCACACGGTTTTGCGGCGCGCCCGGATCGAGCCGCCTCCGGAGGGCCCGGGTCAGGGGCCGCTCGACGAGGCGGTGGACCACGAGCGCGGCCGCGGCGCTGCCCGCGAGCATCAGCGCCATGCCGGCCCAGGGATGCAGGGCGGGGGCAAGGCCGAGCCGGAGCAGCGCCTCGCGCACGAGGCGCAGCGCGAACGGGTGCACGAGGTAGAGGGCGTAGGACGCGTCGCCGAGCGCGACGAGCCCGCGCACGGGGGACGGCAGCCGCGCGACCGCGGCCGCGTCGCGGGGTGGCCCGAGGGCGGCCGCCACCAGCAGGACGGCCGGCCCGCCGACGAGGAGCGGGCGCAGGAACCCGTCGGCCTCGCCGAGACCCGCGAGCACCCGCGCGGCCAGGATCAGCCCCAGCACGCCCAGCACCGCGAGCCCGACCCGCAGGGGGAGGGCCGGCCGGAACCCCGCGCCCCAGGCGAGGGCGAGACCGGCGCCGGCGGCGAATTCGAGTACGATCGGATCCGACCAGAAGCGCAGCGGCACCGGCAGGCCCGGCACGAGGGCGCCGACCGCCACGAGGACGGCCAAGCTCCCGCACAGCCACGCGACGGCGCCGCGCCGCCCGAAGCCGAGACCCGCGGCGAAGAGTGCGTAGAAGGCCGCCTCGTAGTTCAGGGTCCAGCCGAGGCCGTAGAGCGGCTGGACGGTGCCGTCGGGGCGGGCCGCCGGCCAGAACAGGAAGCTCGCCGCGAGGGCGACCGGGTCGCGCACCAGCGCGGCGGCCTCGCCCAGAAGGTCCGGCCGCGCGAGCGCCAGGACGAGGTAGAGCAGGCTCACCAGCCAGTAGAGGGGCACCACCCGGGCGACCCGGTGGGCGAGGAAGCGGGCGCGGCCGCCCGACCGGCCCGCGAGCCGGCCGCCGGCATGGACGATGACGAAGCCGGAGATCACGAAGAACAGGTCGACTCCGCCCCACCAGGGCAGCAGCGTCGCGGGATCGAGCGCCGGGCCGGCGCCCCGGTCAGCGAGGAGGCCCGCCTCGTGCCGCGCGTGATGCCATGCCACCATGAGGGCGGCGGCGGCGCGGAGGATCTGGACGGCGACGACGATCACGGGCTGCCCGCGCGCGTCGCGCTTCGAGCCCTGCCCGGAGGTGCGGCCGGAAGGACCCACCCGCCGAGGCCACCGTCCCGGACGAGCGCGATCGGCATCCTGCGGGATCCACCGAGAGGGCACGCGCGCCGGATTAGATCCGCTCGGGAACCGTATTGTCCGATGCGAAAACGGCAGGAACCATAAGCCGATAGCCTCGTTGACGGACCAATTCGCGAACCCGCCGGCTCCGAGTTGCCTGCGACGTCGTCTGCCGAGGCGTCCGTGCTGCACATGCGGCGTCCTTCCGCGGTTCGCGTGCCCATCTCGAACAGAGGTCCCGATGCTGAAGAACTACGCTGCCGCGTCCGCGCTCGTCCTGGCGCTGTCGACCCCGGCCATGGCCCAGAGCGCCAACGACTTCCGCATGCAGTCGATGCAGGCGAACGCCTTCGAGATCCAGTCCTCGCAGATCGCCCTGTCCAAGTCGCGCAACCCGCGCATCCGCTCCTACGCCCAGGAGGTGCTCCGTGACCACCGCGCCGCCAACGTCGCCCTGGCCGGCGGCCAGATGAACGGCGTCGCCGGCGATCCGGGCCTCGGTGGCCTGGTCACCGCCCCGATCGCGGTGGCGGGCAGCGCCGTGGGCGCCGGCGTCGGCGCGGCGACCGGCGTGGTCGGCGGCACCCTGGCGGGCGGCCCGGTCGGCGGCCTCGAGGGCGCGGGTGCCGGCGCGGCGCGCGGCGCCGCCGCGGGTGGCCAGATCGGCCGCGGCGACGTGATGGCGACCGGCGCCTCGACGATCGTCCCGCCGAACCCGGAGCAGCAGGCGATGCTGGCCCAGCTCTCGGCCGCCCCGGCCGGCGCCCGCTTCGACCGCCTGTACGCGTCGCAGCAGATCCAGGCCCATCAGATGACCATCGCGATGACCCAGGCCTACGCTCAGGGCGGCCCGAACCCGGCCCTGCGCAACTACGCCCAGCAGGCCCTGCCGGCCCTGCAGATGCACCTGCAGCAGGCCGAGCGTCTCCCGGGCGCCATGTAAGCGGCACGGACTTCGACGGCCCGGCCTCGGCCGGGCCGAACGAGAAGGCGGCGGGCGCGAGCCCGCCGCCTTTCTCATGTCGATGGCTGTTCGAGCCAGGATGATCGCCGGCCGACCGCGGCGAACGACCTTCGCGGACGCGCCGCGCCGGCGCGTCCCAGCATCATCGGATCCGGGACCGGCCGACCGGTCCCGAATCTCAGCGCCCGCGCCGTGCGCTCACTCGCACGCGATGGCGGCGACGGAACGGACCGACTGGCCGGTCGTGTCGATCGGCGGCTTGAACTCGCCGGACTGCGGATCGCGCACCAGCAGGGAGCCGCTGGCCACGCCGAAATGCGCGCCGTGGATCTCGAGGCGGCCGTCGTCGACCCGCTCCTTCACGAACGGGAAGGTCAGCAGGTTCTCCATGCTCTGGACGACCACGGCATGTTCCAGCTTGGTCAGGTAGTTCGGCGCGGCGGGATCGCCGGCCTTGTCCTCGGCCTGACCCACGAGCGAGACCCACTTGCCGATGAAGTCGCCGGGCGAGAGCGGCTTCGCCTTGTTGGCCCAGGCCTTGATGCCGCCGCAGGTGGCATGCCCGAGGACGACGATATGCTTCACCTCCAGGGCCTGGACGGCGAATTCCAGGGCCGCCGAGGTGCCGTGATACTGGCCGTCCGGCTGGTAGACCGGCACGAGGTTGGCGACGTTGCGGATCGTGAACAGCTCGCCCGGGCCGGCATTGAAGATCGCGCTGGGCGAGACCCGGCTGTCGCAGCAGCTGATGACAAGGATCTCCGGATTCTGCGTCGAGGCGAGCTGCGCGAAGCGCCGACGCTCGGTCGGGAAGCGGTCGAGGAGGAAGGACCGGTAGCCTTCGGTCAGGTAGACGGGGAACATAAAGTCGTCTCCAGTTAGACAAATCCGCGACAGCGGGAGTGAAATCAAAGTCCTCGCCAAGCAAGAACGCGCGGCTGGGCCGGAATAGTCCCGCGCGCGAGGTCCGACGCCAGATCCGCGAGACCGGCCGGCTCGACGTGCTCACCGCTAGCGCGCAACTCGTCGAGCGGCCACCAGCGCGTCCCGATCAGCGGGTTGTCCTCGGTCTCGGCGAGCCGGCTCGTGTCGACCCGGTCGTCGGGCAGGCGGACGAGGAAGTAGCGCTCCCGGGCGTCCCGTGCCTGACGGAACAGGTGGAACGGGCCGTCGCAGGCCGCGACCTGCGGGCCGATCGCGGCGTCGCCCCGGCCGATCTCCTCCTCGAGTTCCCGCCGGCAGGCGGTGACGTGGTCCTCGCCGGGCTCAAGGCCGCCGCCGGGCATGAACCAGAACCGGAGCGGCGCCCCGTCCGGCCCCCTCGCGTGGACCGACGTGTAGGCGATGAGCAGGATCCGGTCCCGCGGATCGAGGACGATCGCGCGGGCGATGTGTCGGACGGGCAGGGGGTTCGCGGCGCTCATGCAGCCAGAGCTAGAGCGCGCGTCGGGGACGGACACCGGCCGCGCGCGCGCCTGCGTGCAAAACAGCACGTTGCGGTCGCCGACGCGCCCGGCGGAGGTGCGGGGCGCCGGTTCAGGACGGCGGGCGGGGCGCCGGTGCCCAGATCACGACGGGGAGCCGGAAGGCGTCGCGCTCGGGCGGATCCGGCAGCGGCACGGCCTGTCCGAGGCTTATGTCGCGGGCCACCACGAGGGCGGCCAGCGCGTCGAGATGGTCGTCCTCCGGAACGCCCTTGACCCGGGACCCGATCAGCGCGTCCGGCAGGCCCGCCGCTGCGAGGAGCGCCCGCCGGAGGTCCAGCCCCTCGCGGGCGCGCCTGCCCTTCTTGGGCAAGCCGAGCGGCCGGCCGCCGTTGAGGGCGTGGAAGGCCACCTCGGGATGGACCTCGTGGACCCGCGCGCGCGCCTCCGGGCGCTCCCGCAGGAGCGTGTCGACCGCGCGGACGTAGCGGAAGATGTTGTAGCCCTGGATCGACGGCGCGAAGGGCGGGTCGCTCGCGGCCCGCGAGGCGGCCTTCGCGGCGGCGTAGTCGGGGGCGTAGACCGCGCTCCGCGGCGGCATCGGGAACACCGAGGCCCGCGCCGGCCCGAGCCGGGCGCGCGCGGCCCGGTCGGCGCCGCGGCCGCCGCCGGTGATCCGGTCGGGCAGCCCGATCGGCACGTCGATCCCGACGATGCCGGGCCGCTCCGGCGCGTCGAGGAGCGCGGCGACGTCGGGGAACAGGGCGCAGCGGTGCCGGTCGGGGTCGTCGAGGTCGAGGAGCGCGCCCGCCCAGGCGCCGCGGCAGCCGTCCAGTCCCGCGATCCAGCGCGCCATGCCATTCCCCCGCCGCGGTGCGTGCGGCCGCCGTTCCGGCCCGCGTTCTTGCCGGGATGCGCGCGGAAAGCTATCCGCGTCGCCGAGGGCGCCGCCGGCCCGGGAGAAGCGTGATGAGCGAGATCCGTCCCCGTCGCAGCGTGCTGGCGATGCCGGGCTCCAACGCCCGGGCGCTGGAGAAGGCGCGGTCGCTCCCCGCCGACGTGATCCTGATCGACCTCGAGGACGGCACCGCCCCCGCCGCGAAGGCGGCGGCCCGCGCCCAGGTCGCCACCGCGGTCGCCGCGCGGGGCTTCGGCCCGCGCGAGGTCGTGGTCCGCATCAACCCGCCGGAGACCGAGGACGGCGAGGCCGACCTCGTGGCGCTCGCGCCGGCCGCCCCGGACGCGATCCTAGTGCCGAAGGTCCGGACCTCCGACGCGCTGATCGCCGTGGGCTCCCGCCTGCGCCGCCTCGGCGCGCCCCTGGCGACGCGGGTCTGGGCGATGATCGAGACGCCGATGGCGGTGGTGAACGCCGCCGAGATCGCGGGCGCGGCCCGGGACGTGGACGGCCGGCTCGGCGCCCTGGTGATCGGCCCGAACGACCTGCTGAAGGCGTCGCGGATCCGGCCGCCGGGGCGGGCCGCCCTGCTGCCCTGGCTGATGAACGTCCTGGCTGCCGCCCGGGCCTACGAGATCGAGGCGATCGACGGCGTGTTCACCGACCTCGAGGACGCGACCGGGTTCGAGGCCGAGTGCGCGCAGGGCCGCGACCTCGGCTTCGACGGCAAGATGCTGATCCACCCGAGCCAGATCGGCCCGGCCAACGCCGCCTTCGGGCCGGATGCCGAGGAGATCGCGCAGGCCCGCCGGCTGATGGACGTGTTCGACGCGCCGGAGAACCGCGAGCGCGGGGTCATCGCGGTGGACGGCAAGATGGTCGAGCGCCTCCACATCGAGGCCGCCCGGCGGACGCTCGCCATGGCCGAGGCGATCGCGCGGATGACCGCGTGAGCGACCTGCCGGAGGTCGGGCTGCGGCTGCTCGACCCGCGCCTGCCGGGCTGGGGCTTCCCGCGCTGGGGTTCGTCGGCCGCGGCCGGCCTCGACCTGCACGCCTGCCTCGACGCGCCCCTGGAGTTGCAGCCTCAGGGGAAGGCGGTCCTGATCCCGGCGGGGGTCAGCGTGCTGATCCGCGATCCCGCCTGGTGCGGGCTGATCTTCCCGCGCTCGGGCCGCGGACACCGGGACGGACTGGTGCTCGGCAACGGCACCGGTGTGATCGACGCGGATTACGAGGGTCCGCTGCTGGTCTCCGCCTGGAATCGCGACGCATCCGAGCCCGTGCGGATCGAGCCGGGCGAGCGGATCGCGCAGCTCGTCTTCACGCGGATCACGCGGCCGGCGCTGACTGTGCTGGAGGGCGCGCCCGGCCCCGGCTCGGAGCGGGGCGCGGGCGGGTTCGGGTCGAGCGGGCGCTAGCGCGCCCTCTGTCATCACGAGCGGAGCGAAGCGACCCAGGGCAGCGCGACATTGCCAGGCGTGGCGCTGCCTGGATTGCTTCGCTCCGCTCGCAAAGACGGCGCGGCCGACGCCATCAACCAGGACGCGGATGACGACAGGAGCTCGGCGGCGCCCCTCAGTCCAGCGTCTTGCCGAGCCGCCCGGCTAGGTCCTGGATGAACTGGAACGCGGTCCGTCCCGAGCGCGAGCCGCGGGTGGTGGCCCATTCCAGGGATTCGGCGCGCAGCTGGTCCGGCGCCACGGCGAGGCCGTAGCGGTCGGCGTAGGCGCGGATCATCGCTAGGTACTCGTCCTGGCTGCACTTGTGGAAACCGAGCCAGAGGCCGAACCGGTCCGAGAGCGAGACCTTCTCCTCCACCGCCTCGCCGGGGTTGATGGCGGTCGAGCGCTCGTTCTCCACCATGTCGCGGGCGAGCAGGTGGCGGCGGTTCGATGTGGCGTAGAATAGCACGTTCCCCGGCCGCCCCTCGATGCCGCCGTCGAGCGCCGTCTTGAGCGACTTGTACGAGGTGTCGTCGGCGTCGAAGGAGAGGTCGTCGCAGTAGACGAGCCAGCGGTGCGGGTCCGGCCGCAGCAGGGCCATCAGGTCGGGCAGCGCCTCGATGTCCTCGCGGTGGATCTCGACGAGCTTCATCGGCAGGCTGCCGGCGGGCCGACGGGCGTTGATCTCGGCGTGGGCCGCCTTGACCAGCGAGGACTTGCCCATGCCGCGGGCGCCCCACAGCAGGGCGTTGTTGGCCGGCAGGCCGCGGGCGAAGCGCTCGGTGTTCTCCACCAGGGTGTCGCGCGCCCGGTCGATGCCGGTGAGCAGGCCCATCTCCACCCGGGCCACCTGCGGCACCGGGGTCAGCCGGCGCTCGGGCCCCCACAGGAACGCGTCGGCAGCGCTCGGGTCGAAGGCTGGCGGGACGGCGGGCGCGGTCCGCTCCAGCGCGGTGGCGATGCGCTCCAGGAGCGGCATCAGGGTGTCGAGGGTGGCGGGGCTCGTCATCGGATCGGGGGGTTCGCGTGCGGGTAGGTCAGGCGGCCGGTTCTACGGGGAAGAACCGGGGAAATCATCCGTTTCCGGACGCATGGCGCGGTCCTCCCGAACGCGAACCGGGATCGAGCGTTGGTATACCCGGCCGGTCGCGCCGAAACGTCCTCCGGGGAGTATCGATGGAAGCGGAACCGACGATCCGGATCACCCAGGTCGCGGATTACGTCTTCACGGTCGATTTCAGCGCGGCCCTCCCGGCGCTGCGCACCGACGAGGCGCCCCCGATCGGCGACGGGACCGGGCCGTTTCCCGAGCAGCTCCTGATCTCCGGCGTCGCGAACTGCCTCTGCGCCAGCCTCGTCTTCGCCCTGGGCAAGTTCCGCCAGGACGCGCGCGGCGTCGCGGCCGAGGCGTCCTGCCGGGTGGAGCGCAACGCCGGAGGGCGGCTGCGCCTGACCGGGATCGGCGTCCACATCCAGCTCGGCGCCGCCGCCGCCGACATGCCGCGGATCGACCGGGTGCTGGAGCAGTTCGAGCGGTTCTGCACCGTCTCGGAGAGCGTGAAGGCCGGGATTCCGGTCGCCGTGTCGGTGGCCGACCGCCACGGCACGCGCCTGAAATGACGCGCGTCGGGGAAAGATCGGGCGCCCGGCGCATTGCCGCAGCACCGAACGGCCGCGATGGCCGCAATGGCCGCAATGCCCGGAGTGAGGAGACGCCATGCAGGACCAGACGCGAGAGCCCGCCCGCGCCCCCGAGGCGCTCGCCGCCCTGTTCAATCAGCGCGCCAATGCCGGCGACGTCGAGGGCCTCGTCGCCCTCTACGAACCCGACGCGGTGCTGGCGGCGGGTCGCATCGTCGCCACGGGGCACGCCGAGATCCGGACCTTCTACGCCGACCTGCTGGCGCGCAAATCCGACTTCCCGGCGCCGGAAACGCCGCCGCCGCTGCGCAACGGCGCGCTGGCCATGACCTTCGCGCGGCTGCCCAACGGCGCATTCTCGGTGGAGGTCGCCCGCGAGCAGGCGGACGGCACGTGGCTCTGGGCGATCGACCAGCTGAAGCTCGCGCCGCCGAAGGGCTGACGGCCGGCTCGGACGCTCCCGCGCGCTTGTCCCACCGGACGCGATGCGGCAAAGCGGGACCCGCGCGCTCGACGCCGCGCAGAAGACCCGAGCCGACTCGATGCACGACATCCGCGCCATCCGGGAGAACCCGGACGCCTTCGACCGCGACCTCCAACGCCGGGGCCTCGCGCCGCTCTCGGCCGAGCTGATCGCCCTCGACGAGGCGCGGAAATCGTCGGTCTCGGCCGCGCAGGCCAACCAAGAGCGGCGCAACGCGCTGGCCAAGGAGATCGGCGGCGCCAAGAAGGCCAAGGACGAGGAGCGCGCCGCCGCCCTGATGGCCGAGGTCGCGGCCCTGAAGGGCGCCGAGCCGCAGCTGAAGGCGGCGCAGGACGCGGCCGACAAGACCCTGGCAGACCGCCTCGCCGCGATCCCGAACCGGCCGAAGTCCGACGTGCCGGAGGGCGCGGACGAGCACGGCAACGTCCTCTATCGCAGCCACGCCGCGACCCGCGAGCGGCTGACCGAGGGCAAGGAGCATTTCGAGCTCGGCGAGGCCGCGGGCCTGATGGATTTCGAGGCGGCGGCCAAGCTGTCCGGCTCGCGCTTCGTGGTGCTGAAGGGCCAGCTCGCGCGGCTGGAGCGGGCGCTCGGCCAGTTCATGCTCGACCTGCACACGCAGGAGCACGGCTACCTGGAGGTGGCGCCGCCGGTGCTGGTGCGCGACGCCGCCATGTTCGGCACCGCGCAGCTGCCGAAGTTCGAGGACGACCAGTTCTCGGTCTTCAAGGGCCTCGATTACGTCAGGTCGCTGCAGGGGCAGGCGGGCGCGGATGCCGCGCCGGTCAGCGACGAGCATTTCTGGCTCGTGCCCACCGCCGAGGTGCCGCTGACGAACCTCGTGCGCGAGGCGATCCTCCGCGAGGAGGAGCTGCCCCTGCGCTTCACCGCCCTGACGCCCTGCTTCCGGGCCGAGGCCGGGGCGGCGGGGCGGGACACCCGCGGCATGCTGCGCCAGCACCAGTTCAGCAAGGTGGAACTGGTCTCGATCACGACGCCGGAGGAATCCGCCAACGAGCACGAGCGGATGCTGACCAGCGCCGAGGCGGTGCTGAAGAAGCTCGATCTGCCCTACCGGGTGATGACGCTCTGCACCGGCGACATGGGTTTCGCCAGCCAGAAGACCTACGACATCGAGGTCTGGGTGCCCGGCCAGCGCACCCACCGCGAGATCTCGTCCTGCTCGGTCTGCGGCGACTTCCAGGCCCGGCGGATGAATGCCCGCTACCGGGGCAAGGACGGCAAGCCGGCCTATGTCCACACGCTCAACGGCTCGGGCGTCGCGGTCGGCCGCGCGCTCATCGCCGTGATGGAGAACTACCAGAACCCGGACGGGAGCATCACCATCCCGTCGGTGCTCCACCCCTACATGGGCGGGCTCAACCGGATCGAGGGCACCCGCTGATGCGCATCCTGGTCACCAACGACGACGGCATCCACGCGCCGGGGCTCAGTACCCTGGAGGAGATCGCCCGCGAGCTCTCGGACGACGTCTGGGTCGTGGCGCCGGAGAGCGACCAGTCCGGCGTGTCGCACTCGCTCTCGCTCAACGATCCGCTGCGGCTGCGGCAAGTCTCGGAGCAGCGCTTCGCCGTGAAGGGCACGCCGTCGGACTGCGTGATCCTGGGCGTGCGCCACATCCTGGGCGATCACGGGCCGGACCTCGTCCTGTCGGGGGTCAACCGCGGCCAGAACGTCGCCGAGGACGTGACCTATTCGGGCACGATCGCGGCCGCCATGGAGGGGACGATCCTCGGCATCCGCTCCATCGCCATGAGCCAGGCCTACGGCGCGGGCGGGCGCGGCGCGCTCAAGTGGGACTGCGCCCGGACGCACGGCGCGAAGGTCGTCCGGAAGATCCTGGAGACCGGGATCGAGCCCGGCATCCTGGTCAACGTGAACTTCCCGGACTGCGAGCCGGCCGACGTGCAGGGCGTCGCGGTGGCGGCGCAGGGCTTCCGCAACCAGGCGCTGCTGTCGATCGACGCGCGTGTCGACGGGCGCGGCAACCCGTATTTCTGGCTGGCCTTCGCCAAGGCCCGGTTCGAGCCGGGCCACGGCTCGGATCTCAAGGCCATCGCCGAGAAGCGGATCTCGGTGACGCCCCTGCGCCTCGACCTCACCGACGAGCCGACGCTGACGCGCTTCGCGCAGGCTTTCGCCGAGTGATCGATCTGGGCAGCCTGGAGGAGGCTGCCGGCAACGCGGCCTTCGTGATGGCGCTCCGGGGCCGCGGCCTGCGCGATACCGCGGTGCTGCGGGCCATGGAGCAGGTCCCGCGGGACACCTTCGCGCCGCCGCCGCATCGGGAGCACGCGCGGCGCGACATCGCCCTGCCGCTGTCGTGCGGAGCCTCGATGACGGCGCCGTCGACGGTGGCGCTGATGCTGGCGCAGCTGCGGATCGAGCCCGGCCAGCGCGTCCTGGAGATCGGCACGGGCTCGGGCTACGTGACCGCGCTGCTCGCCCAGCTGGGCGCCGGGGCGGTGCTCAGCCTGGAGCGCTACACCTCGCTGGCCGGGGCGGCGACGCGGCGGCTCGCGGCCCTGTCCGAGGTGCATGTGGTCCGGGCGGACGGCTTGGCTCCGGACCTGCCGGACGGCGGCTTCGACCGGATCCTCGTCCACGGCAGCGTTCCCGCGATCCCATCGCACTGGCGCGCGGCCCTGGAACCGGGCGGACGGCTGGTGACGGGCCTGCGCGGCGACGGCGGCTGCCGGGTGGCGGTGCTGGCGACGCCGGAGGCCGAGCCGGAGCTCGGCGCGCCGGTGCGTCTGGCGGCCCTGGTGCCGGGACTGGCGCAGGTACTCTGACAACCCTCCGTCATCGCGCGCGGCGAAGCGACCCGTGGCCGCGCGCCCTCCGCAGGCGTGGCGCCGCTGGATTGCTTCGCCCCGCTCGCAAAGACGCCGCCGCTATCCGACGCGCCGCGCCCCCCACCACAGGCGCCACAGCCGGCGCCAGCGCGGCAGCTCGACGGGCGTGTTGAGCGGGTCGTAGGAGGCCCGCTCCATGGCGGCGAGGTAGGGCTCCACCAGGGCCGTGGGCAGGAAGGCGGCGCCCGCCGAGGGCGCGATGGTTGGGCGGGCCGCCTCGAAGGCCTTCAGGTGCTGCCGGGCGAGGGCGCGCAGGTCGGCGCAGGCCCGGCGCAGGCCCGGACCGCCGCGGCCCGTCACGATATCCTCGCGGGTGACGCCGTAACGGCCGAGGATGTCGGCCGGCAGGTAGACTTGCCCCGCGCGGGCGTGCCAGGGCAGGGCGCGCAGGAGCCCGGTGATGCCGTACGCCACGCCGGCATGCCCGGCCGCGCCCGCACCGCCCGGTTCGGTGCCGTTGCCGATCACGAGGCTCGCCAGCCGGAACAGCGCCGAGGCGGTCTCGCCGCAATAGCCCTCGAGGTCGTTCACCCGGGGCATCGGGTCCTCGTAGAGGTCGAAGACGCGGGCGTCGATCAGGTCGACGAAGGGCTGGCGCCCGAGGCGGTTCGCCCGGATCGCCTCCTCCAGGGCGGCCGCCACCGGGTTGGCGCGCACGTCGCCGCGCGCCTCGCCCTGCAGGGCGTCGCGCCACCATTGCAGGCGGATCTCGCCGGCCATCGGGTTCGAGACGGCCTCGCGCACCCGCGCGATGGTCAACGAGAAGGCGTAGAGGGCGAAGAGGTGCGGGCGGGCGGCGGCCGGGGCGAACAGGGTCGCGTAGTAGCGGTCCGGGTCGCCGGCCCGCACGAGGCCCTCGCAGTGGGACTGCGCGAAGGCGAGCCCGGTCTCGGCGGTCTGGCCGTCGACCTCCGGCATCAGGCCACCGCGATCAGCGCGGCGGCGACCTTGCGGTTCTCGGCCACCAGGATGTTGTAGGTCCGGGCCGCGGCGCCGGTCTGCATCACGTCGAGGCCGACGCCGAGATCCTTCAGCCAGCCCCGGAGCGCGGGATCGATCGCCGCGATGTCGAGGCCGGTCCCGACGAGCAGCAGCTCGATGCCGTCGGCCTCGGCCTGAACCGGGCGCAGGGCCGTGCGGTCGATGGCCCGCGGCTCCGTCACGTCCCAGGCGCGGACCCCGGAGGGCAGCAGCAGGATCGAGCCGCGATGCGACATCCCGGCGAAGCGGAATCCGCCGTTGCCGTAGGTGTCGATGATGTGCCGCCCCGGCACGAAGCCGGAGTCGAAGCTCTTCGGGCTTGGCTGATCGGCCATCTCGGGAAAGGGACTACTCCGCCGGTTGCGGGACGCCGGACCGCTCCGAGGCCACGCGGGCGCCCGAGAGCATCAGGCCCAGATAGATCAACACCGGCGTCGAGACGAAGATCGCCGAGTAGGTGCAGATCAGGACGCCGCAGAGCATCACCACCGCGAAGCCCTTGATCGCCTCGCCGCCGAACAGCACCAGCGCCAGCAGCGACAGCGCCGACGAGATCGACGTCATCACCGTGCGCGACATGGTCGAGTTGATCGACAGGTTGAGCAGGTCGACGGTCGGAATGGTCTTGTACCGGCGCATGAGCTCGCGGGTCCGGTCGAACACCACCACGGTCTCGTTCAGCGAGTAACCGACGATCGTCAGGATCGCGGCGATCGAGGTCATGTTGAACTCGATCCGGCTGATGATGAACACGCCGACGGTCAGAACGATGTCGTGGAGGGTGCCCACGATGGCGCCGAGCGCCAGCTCCCGCTCGAACCGGAACCAGAGGTAGAGCAGCACCGCCACGACGGAGAGCACGACGCCGAGCGTGCCGGACTGGACGAGCTCGCCGGAGACGCGCGGACCGACGGTCTCGGTGCGGCGGAAATCGTAATCCTTGTCAAAGGCGGCGTGCGCCTTGTTCATCACCGCGGTCTGGCCCTGCTCGCCGGGCTGGAGCGGCAGGCGGACCAGCACGGTGCCCTGGTTGCCGAGTTCCTGAACCTCCGGCTCGCCGAAGCCGAAGCCCGCGGCCGTGTGCCGGATCGACGCCACGTCCGCGGTGCCGGACTTCGCCTGCAGCTCCACCAGGGTGCCGCCCTTGAAGTCGATGCCGAAATTCAGGCCGATCGTCAGGAACAGCGCCACGGTCGCGAGCGACAGCACCGCCGAGAGCGGGAAGGTGAAGCGCCGGAATCGCATGAAGTCAAAATGCGATTCATCGGGCCAGAGGCGGAGCAGGCGCATGGTCGGTACTCTATTCGCGGACATCGCGATGGAGGACGGTCGAGGCGCGGGTCCCCTCTCCCGTGCGGGACAGGGGGGTCACGTCGCGCCGCCCGCGCTCCCTCGATGGCCTCCCAGACTAATCAGAACGGCAGGGTCTTCGGCCGGAACGTATTGTACCACACCGCGATCATCATCCGGGTCAGCGTCACCGCGGTGATGACCGTGGTGAGGATGCCGAGGATGAAGACCACGGCGAAGCCCTTCACCGGGCCCGAGCCGAGGAAGAACAGGATCAGGGCGGCGATCGCCATGGTCGAGTTCGAGTCGATGATGGTGGCGAAGGCCCGGTCGAAGCCCGCCTGCAGCGCCGAGATCAGCGAGCGGCCGGCCCGCTGCTCCTCGCGCATGCGCTCGTAGATCAGCACGTTCGAATCCACCGCGGTGCCGATGGTGAGCACGATGCCGGCGATGCCCGGGAGCGTCATGGTCGCCTCCAGCACCGACATCAGGCCGAGGATCAGCCCGACGTGGACGATGAGGGCGATGTTGGCGATGAAACCGAAGGTCCCGTAGGTCGCGAACATGAAGGTCACGACGAGGGCCGCCGCCACCAGGGTCGCGAGCTTGCCGGCCTCGATGGAGTCGCGGCCGAGGCCCGGGCCGACGACGCGGCGCTCGACCACGGTGAATTTCGCGGGCAGCGCGCCGGCGCGCAGCAGGACCGCCAGATCGTTGGCCTGCTGCACGGTGAAATTGCCGGTGATCTGGCCCGAGCCGCCGGTGATCGCCGAGCGGATCACCGGGGCCGACACGACCTCGTTGTCGAGCACGATCGCCATGCGCCGGCCGATATTCTCCGAGGTCGCCTGTCCGAAGCGCTGCGCGCCGCGCAGGTTGAACTTGAAGCTCACCATCGGCTCGTGGGACTGCTGGTCGAAGGACGGCTGCGCGTCGGTCAGCTCGCCGCCGTCGGCCATGACCCGGCGCTCCACCGGGACCTTGGCGCCCTTCTCGTCCTTGGAGGGCAGCATGTCGACGTCGCCCGAGGGGCTGTCGGCGAGCATGCGGAACTCGAGCTTGGCGGTGGAGCCGAGCAGCTTCTCGAGCCGCTCCGGGTTCTGCTCGCCGGGCACCTGGATCAGGATCCGGTCCGCGCCCTGCTGCTGGATCGAAGGCTCGGTGGTTCCGGTCGAGTCGAGGCGGCGCCGGATGACCTCGATGCCCTGGCTCACGGCCCGGCGGGTGCGGTCGGTGATGCCGGCATCGGTGAGGGTCAAGCGGATCACCCCGCCCGGCTGCTCGGCGATGTCCAGGGTGCGGGCCGCCGTCTGGCCGATCGAGGTGGTGATCGGCTGCGACAGCTCCTGGAGCTTCGGCAGGACCTTGGCCCGGGCGGCGGCGTCGTCGATCTTCACCTGCACGCCGCGCGGCAGCAGGCCGATGCCGCCGTCGGCGCGGACGTTCTCCTGCTGGAGCACGCGGCGCACGTCGTCGCGCAGGGCCTTCGCCTGCGAGGCGATCAGTTCGTTCTGGTCCACCTCGAGCAGCAGCTGCGAGCCGCCCTGCAGGTCGAGGCCGAGCACGATCGCGCGCGTCGGCACCACCCAGCTGGGGAACCAGGGGGGCAGGCTGGCGACGAAGCTCTTGCGCTGCTCGGGCGAGAAGAAGCTCGGCACGGCGAGCATCAGCCCCACCAGGATCAGGCCCAGTGTCGCGATGATCTTCGCACGGGAGAAGCGCAGCATCGGCCGTCTTTTTCTCTTTTGGGCCGGCGCGCGGCGCCGGCCGGTTCAACCGGGAATCAGGCGGCCTTCACCGTGCCCTTGGCGCGGACCTCGGAGATCATCGACCGGACCACCCGCACGCGCACGTTCGGGGCGATCTCGACCTCGATCTCGGCCTGGTCGTCCGAAGCCTTGGTCACGCGGCCGACGAGGCCGCCGTTGGTGACGACCGTGTCGTCCCGGCGCACGGACTTGAGCAGCGCCTGGTGGTCCTTGACCCGCTTCTGCTGCGGTCGCAGGATCAGGAAGTACATGATCACGAAAATCAGGACGAACGGGACCACCTGAAAGGCGATCTCCGCTCCGCCAGCGGCCGCACCGGCCCCTTGCGCGAAGGCGGGGGTGATCAACGAGCGTCTCCTGCGAATGGCGCGCAGGCCTGCCGCCGGATGTGGCGCCCGCAGACCTGTCGAAAAGCGCGCGGACTATAGCCAGGGGCTTCCCGAAAGCAACGCCGAACCGCCGGGCATCGGCGGCGCGCTCATAGCAGGGCGCGTATCGCCGCCGCGAAGGCGTCCGGCGCCTCCTGGGGAAAGTTGTGGCCGACCCCCGCGACGATCTCACGCCGGTACGGCCCGGTGAAATGGCGGGCGTCGGTATCCGTGGCGGGCGGCGGCCCGACGCCGTCATCGGCGCCGAGCAGCACGATCGACGGCACGGCGATCGCCGGCTGGGCCGCCAGCCGCCCCTCGATCGCCACCAGCGCCGGATCGCTCGAAACGAGGCCGAAGCGGTGGCGGTAGGAATGCACCACCACGTCGACGAAGTCGGGATTGTCGAAGGCGCGGGCGGTCCGCGCGAAAGTCTCCGCGTCGAAGGCCCAGGTCGGCGACCACAGCTGCCACAGCAGGCGGCAGAAGGCGTCCCGGTTCTCCGCGAGGCCAACGCGGCCGCGCTCGCCGTGGAGATAGTACTGGTACCAGAGGCGGTACTCGGTTTCCGGCGCGGCCGGCCGCCCGGCGGCCGGGATGTTCTGGATGTTGTAGCCGACGCCGCAGCTGACGAGGCCCCGGGCCCGGCCCGGCCAGAGCGCCGCCACCACGCAGGCGGCCCGGCCGCCCCAATCGTAGCCGGCGAGCACGGCGCTCCCGACGCCGAGGGCGTCGAGGAAGGCGAGCAGGTCGGCCCCGAGCGCCGCCTGCTCGCCGGAGCGCGGCGTGGCGGCATCCAGGAAGCGCGTCGGCCCGTAGCCGCGCAGGTACGGCACGAGACAGCGCACGCCGTCGGCGGCGAGCTGCGCGGCCGCGGCCGCGCAGGCGTGGACGTCGTAGGGGAAGCCGTGGAGCAGCACCGCCGTCGGCCCGCCGGCCGGACCGGACTCGAGATAGGCGACCTCCAGGACGCCGGCCCGCACGCGCTTCATCGATGGCTCCCGGGTTCGTGACGCCGGGATCCTAGCCGGTTCGCCGCGCAATTGCCGCACGCGCTTGCCGTCGCCGGTTCGCGCCCGACTTCACCCTGCGACGAAGAAGCGCGACGGTGGAGAACCATGGGCCTGCTCGACGGTGCGAAGACCCTGATCGGCGATGTGGTTGCGGCGGCCGACCGGGCCCTCGAGGAGACCGGCAGCGGCAAGCTCGCCCTGTCGCTGGCGAAGTTCTATCCCGGCGGCCTCCCGTCCTTCCTCGACCGCCTGCGGGAGACCGGGCACGGGGAGGCGGTGGCATCCTGGCTCGGCTCGGGCGCGCGGCAGACGGTGCCGGAGAGCGCCATCGCGGCCTGCCTGCCGCAGGGCGTGACCGAGCGCCTCGCGTACGATCTCGGCGTTCCGGAGGCGCGGGTCCCCACAGTGCTGGCGGAGTTCCTGCCCGCGGCGGTCGCCGACCAGAGCGAGAACGGCACGCTGAAGCCGCAGCCGAATTTCAGCACCCAGGTCCGCTGATCGCCCACCTCACGGGGCGGCGCACTTCATCTGCGGCGGCGCGGTCGCGCAGCTCAGGTGGCAGCTCTGCCTGGCGAAGCAGAACCACGACAGTTCGCCGCTCTTCAGGCAGGAGCCGCCACAATGGCGGTACGTGCCATAGAGCGGCCGAACGAAGACGGCATCCGCTAGAGGGCGCTCTTGAGCAAAGCGCTCCTGCACCGGACGCGTCGCTTCCGCGTCCGGCAGGGCCGCGGAGACGGACGCGACCGCGAGCACGCATGACAGCGCCAGGGATCTCATGAGAGCCGACCGCGGACCGATGTCCCGGCCGGCATTCCGGACCAAAGGCCGATCGCTGTCGACTAAATTGCGGTTCACACCGGCGCGTCGCGGACCACCGGCCTCTCCCGCTTCGCGGAGATTGCTCTAGACTCGCGCCACTGACCATTCGACGGGGGTCCACATGAGTCTGCTCAACACTCTCGGCGGCTCGCTGGGGCAGATCGCGCTGAAGGCACTGCCGGGCGTGATCCAGCAGGTGCTGCCCGGCGGACTGAACGCGCTGCTCGATCAGCTCCGGCGCTCCGGCTACGAGAGCCAGGTCAATTCCTGGCTCGGCCGCGGCCCGAACGAGCCGATCACAGCCGAGGATCTGCGCAAGGTCCTCGACAACGAGCAGGTGCGCCAGATGGCGGAGAAGCTCGGCGTTCCGATGGACCAGCTGTTCCCGACCCTGGCGCAGGCCCTGCCCGAGACCGTCGACCGTCACAGCCCCGAGGGGACGCTGCAGGCGCCGAAGGCTTAGGACAGCCGGCGCGGGTCGCGAGCCGGGGCGGCCGGACGGCGGACGACGCGAAACGGCGGCCCCGTCCGGGACCGCCGCCGCATCTTGCCTCTCGTTCGGTGCCGCGCGGGCCGGCCTCGGCCCCGCGCGGTCCGTCTCAGTTGCTGGCGAGCTGGGACATCGGATCCACGGGCGCGCCGCCCTTGCGGATCTCGAAGTGCAGCTGCGGCGAGGTCACGTTTCCGGAGGCGCCGGACTTCGCGATGGTCTGGCCGCGCTTGACCTTCTCGCCGGGCTTCACGTCGATCTCGCCGTTATGGGCGTAGGCCGAGACGTAGCCGTTGGCGTGGCGCACGAGGACCAGCTTGCCGTAGCCCTTCACGTCGGAGCCGGCATAGGCGACCGTGCCCTCCTCGGCGGCCTTGACCGGAGTACCCTCCGGCACGGCGATGTTGATGCCCTCGTTGCCGGAGGTGCCGTAGCCGGAGATCACCCGGCCCTTGGCGGGCCAGCGGAAGTTCTCCGTCGCCTCGGCCACGGAGCCGGTGGCGGCGGGCTCGGGCTTGGCCGGCGCGGCAGCGACCGGGGCCGCCTTCGGCGCCTCCTTGGCGGCGACCTTCTCGACCTTCTCGGCGGCGGCAGCCTCCTTGGCGGCCTTCTGGGCGGCTTCCTTGGCGGCCTTCGCCTCGGCCAGCTTCTGGGCGGCCTCCGCCTTCGCGGCGGCCTTCGCCTCGGCCTTGGCCTCCTGAGCCTTCGCCTCGGCCTTCGCCTTGGCCTCGGCCTTCGGATCCGCCTTCTTCTCGTCGGCCTTCTTCTCGTCCGCCTTGGCGACCTGTCCCGGGCGCACGTGCTTCGGCTTCTCGCCCTCCTTCAGGGCGACGTCCTTGCGGGTCTTGGCGTCGGCGACCTTGCGGGCGGCGGCGTCGCGGGCGAGCGCCTCCTTGCGCTCCGCCTCCTTCTCGGCGGCGGCGGCCTTCTGCGCGGCCTCCTTGGCGGCCTTCGCCTCGGCCAGCTTCTGGGCGGCCTCCTTGGCGGCTTCCTTGGCCTCCTCTCGCTTGGTCGCGATCTTGTTCTCGACCTGCTTGGCGTCCTCGCGCTTCTCCTCGGCGGCCCGGGCCGGCCGGGCGGTCATCGGGGACGCGGCGGGGTTCAGCCCGGAGGCGTTGTAGACCGGGATCACGATCTGGCGGCCGGGCGTGATCTGGTTCGCGTTGCTCAGGCCGTTGGCGGCCAGGATCGCCGAAGCGGGCACGCCGAAGCGGGTCGACATCTGGTTCAGGCTGTCGTTGCGCGACACGGTGATCTGCGTGCCACCCTCGGCGCTCCAGCCGACCTTGCCGGTCGAGGCGACGCGGGTCGCGGGGGCGGCGGCGTTGGTCTGAACCGGCGTCGCGGCGGCGGACGGCCGCGCGGCGGCGGGGGCGCCGAGCGCCTCCGACTGGATGCGGCCCGTCCGGACCGGCGGGACGGACTTGAGGCTCCCGTCCGGCAGGCTGCCGGTCGCGGAGGGTTCCGAGTCGAACGGGTTCGAGAACGGGTTCGTCAGACGCGACGCGTCCGACGAACAGGCGGCAGCCGCACCGCCGATGATGCCGATGAGCGCGACGCGCGACAGCGTCCGCAACATCTGACCCGTACCGCGCACCCGCATCGACGCACCCGTTTGCCTGACGCAACCTGATGCGCCAATGAAGACGGATTCAGGTTAAGCAACCGTTCCCGTTCCGGCGGTCTGCGACCCTGGAGCGAAGGTAGGTGCAAGGTTTTCGCGCGGCCCAGAGGATGATTCCCGCTCGCGGGATCGTCCCTTTTCGTAACCGGCCGGCACCCCACATCGCATCCATGTTTACCATCCGCGGCGCGCGCGACACCCTGGCCGACCTGCCGGCGCTCGAGACGGCGCGCCTCGCGATCGCCGCCCTCCGGCCTGCCGACGCGCCGGCCGTCCGCGCGCTCACCGACGATCCGGCCATCACCGCGGCGGTGGATTTCCTGCCGACGCCGTTCACCCTGCAAGATGCCGAGGACCTGATTCGCAGCTGCGCCCGGGGCCGGGACTGCTTCCTCGGCGCCTGGACGCGGGACGGCGCGCCCGATCCGCCCGGGCGCGCGCTCGTCGGCGTCTTCGGCACGCATCTGCGCGGCGCCGGCACGATCGAGATCGGGTACTGGGTCGGCGGCGCCGCCCGCGGGCGCGGCTACGCCTACGAGGCCGTCTCGGCGATCCTCGATCTCCTCGGGGGGCGCTTCCCGGCGCGCGTCGTCGTGGCGGAGTGCCGCCCCGCCAACGTCGCCTCCTGGGGCCTGCTGGAGAAGCTCGGCTTCCGCGACACCGGCGAGGAAGGCCACCGGCCGGGCCGGCGCCTGCTCAGGCGAGCCTAACTCGGGGAAGGCGTGCCGGGCCGGGACCGGTGTCGCGCGGCCACGAAAAAGCCCCCGGCCTGAGGCCGGGGGCTCGCTGACAGGCGTCCTGAGCCGGACCGGGCGGTCCGATCAGAAGGTGATGCCGGTCTCGACCATGTAGCGGTCCTGCGAGGTGCGGTTGCCGGTGCGGCCGAAGCCGGTGCCGAGCGTGCCTTCCGCGAGGTTGCCGCGGGTGATCCCGCCGAGCTCGACGTGGGCGTACTCCACCCGGAAGAAGTAGCGGTCGAAGGTGAAGGTCGGCGTGACGGTCACCGAGAAGGCGTTGCTGCCGGCGCCGAAGCCCAGCAGGTTGGTGCCGCCCGACCCGCGGACGCCCGTCTGCTCGGTGTACTCGACGCGGCCGGCCAGGGCGAAGTTGTCGGTGAAGGAGTAGGCCGCCAGCAGCGCCCCGCCGTAGGTCGAGGCCGAGTTGGCGATGCCGACGCGCAGGTCACGCTCGACGTTGGTGAACTGGAAGTACGGCGAGATGATCCACGGGCCGTTCGCGTAAGTGTAGTTGATGTTGAAGATGCCGCTGTTCTGCTGGAGGTTCGGCGTCGCGAACTGGTAGCGCGGGCTGCGGTCCAGGGCGTTGGTCCGGCCGAGGTTCAGGCCGCCGTTGACGCCGATCGTGTTGTAGTCGTCGAGCTTGTAGGCGACGTTGCCGGTGAACCACGAGATCTCGTTGGAGAAGAACCCGTCCGTGCCGGCGACCGACACCGAGAGCGGCCCGCTGCTGTAGTTGACCTGCACGCCCTGGTTGATGAAGTTCTCCTGCACGAACAGGAGGCCGCGGTTGATGTTCAGGTTCTGGTAGGTGAACAGCAGCTCGGTGCCGATCATGGTGAACATCCGGCCGCCCTGGACCGACCATTCATCGTTGATCTGGATCTTGCCGTAGGCGACCGGGACCGGGCCGAACAGGAGGTCGGTCTGGGTGAAGGTGCTGAGGGTGGGGAAGCCGAGCTGCGGGATCGAGTAGCCGCCGGCCTGGATGTAGAACTGGAACGCGCCCTCGGGCTTCTGGATGATGCCCTGCACGTTCGAGAAGTCGAACCGGGCCGCGCGGTCGCGGTCGTTGGGCGCCGCCGGGGTCGAGAACGACGCGAACGGGTTCGACTGAGTGTAGCCGTAGCCGGTGATGGCGCCGCCCACGTAGAGGTCGCCGAGCGGTCCGGCCGAGAAGCAGCTCGGATTCGGGTTGGCCTTGATCACGCCGCCGTAGGCCGGGCCGAGGAGCGTGGCCTTGCAGGGCTCGGCGGGGGGCGCGACCGGAACCGGCGCCGGAGCCGACAGGTCGGCCGCGAGGATGCTGGTCGAGGACAGCAGCACGGTGGCCAGTCCGGCCAGGGTGGATCGCTTCAGCATGGTGTCGCAGCTCGTTCGGGTTCGTCGACGGCCAAGCTGACATCGCGGTGCGATTGACACAAAATCAAACATAGAGCAGTTGCATAATTTTTGGGCAGTTCCGTATCGCTGATCACGTTCGTTGCGGAAATGTGACTTTGCCGCCACAATTGTATCGGAACCCCGGCCCTTTCCTTCCGCGCAGGCCCGGAGGTCTTCCGCGCGGCGCCCCAATTCTACCGAGTCAGGCGGCCGGGCCGATCGGATCGCAGCGAAATCCTCCGAAGTCCTGCCGGGCCAGACGTTCTGCGAGCGCCGGCAGGAACAGCATCGCCTCATCGGCGAGGCGCCAAGGCGGGTTGACGACGATCAGGCCGCTGCCGGTCAGCCGCGTCGGGTCGTCCGGCCGGTCGATCAGCAGGTCGAGCCGCAGGGCGGGGCGGGGCAGGGCGGCCCCGAGGTCGCGGACCATCCGGTCGAGGGCCGCGGCGTCCTTGATCGGGTACCAGGCCAGGAACAGGCCGGTCGGCCACTTCGCCACCGCGCGGGCGAGATGGGCGCCGAGGCGCTCGATCTCGCCGGGCACCTCGTAGGGCGGGTCGATCAGCACGAGGCCGCGCCGCTCCGGCGGCGGGATCTGCGCGTTGATCGCGGTCCAGCCGTCGAGGTTCATCACCTTGGTGCGGGGATCGCGGGCGTAGCGGTCCTGCAGGGTCGCGGCGTCCGCCGGGTGCAGCTCGACGAACACGCCCTTGTCGCCAGGGCGGAGCGCCTCGCGGATCACGGCCGGCGAGCCCGGATAGGCGGTGGTGCCGTGTCGAGCGCGCACCGCCGCCACCGCGGCCCGGTAGGGCTCCAGCAGCGCTTCCACCTCCGGCGCGAAGGGCGCCCCCATCCGGCCCCAGCCGTCCCGCCACTCTCCGGTCCGGGCCGCCTCGTCGGCCTCGAGATCGTAGACGCCGAGGCCCGCGAAGGCGTCCAGCGCCCGGAACGGCTTGTCCTTGCGGCGCAGGTGGTCGAGCACCCGCGCCAGGACGAGGTGCTTGAGGACGTCGGCGTGGTTGCCGGCGTGGAAGGCGTGCCGATAGTTCATGGCAGCGCGCTGAAGCCGATCCCGGGCGCCGGGTCCAGGGGCCGGCGTGCGAAAGGCGGAAAAAACTCAGCGCGCGGCGTCGAGGCTCACCTCGGGCGCCCGGCAATTGCCGCGGGCGACCTCGGGACAGGGGGTGAAGCCGCGCAGGTCCTTGCCGAAGCAGATCCGGACCTCCTGCAGCTGCCCGCGGGTGCAGGTGACCGCCATCATGTCGGGGCGCAGGCCGCGATTGGCCGCCACGAACTGCCGGGCGATCTCGATCGGCGCGAGGGTCTGCGGCGGGGCGCCGCCCTTGAGCCCGTCGGGGATCGTCACCGCGAGCCGCGCCGTGCGGGCGGCCGCGAAATAGGCGGCGGGATCGAGACCCGAGCAGGTGCCGTGCTTGCGCCACTCGTACCGCGCGAGGCCCTCGCTCGGGTAGACCTGTCCGGCGACCTCCATGGCCTGCCGGGTCGGGGCGCGGTTCACCGCCGAGCAGTTCTGCGGATACCCGCTCGCGTATTGCGGCCACAGGCCGTGGACGACGAAGCCCAGGCCGCGTCCGGGGGCGCACTGGACGTCGTCCCGGCGGGCGCCCGGCCCCGCGCAGTAGGTCGGCGACCACGACAGGGCGAGGACGTAGAAGTCGAAGTCGCCGGGCGCGCCGCGCCGGGCGAAGCCGCCGTAATCCTGGGCGGCGGCCGGGGCGGCGGCCGACCCGGCGAGGAGCAGGCCCGCGAGGCCGGCGGCGCGCCCGCGCATGGTCAGGGACGCGCCATCCGGCAGGCGGTGGCGTAGGCGTAGGAGAGGTCCCGGTCGAGGCCGTGGATGCAGAACTCGACGCCCCAGGTCGCGCCGATGATGCCGAGGCTCTCGCGCACCGAGTAGTCGACCTTGCGGCGGACCCCGTCGGAGGTGGTCACGGTCGCGGTGCAGAACCGGCGCGGATAGGTGTCGAGGCCCCAGGGCCGCCACGCGGTGCGCTCGATCGTGTCGAAGGACAGGATCGTCATCGACGAGTTCCAGAACTTCGCCTCCTTCTCGGCGAAGTTGGTCGAGACCCGCTCCAGCACCGACGGGTCCTGGCAGCCCGGGATCTGCGCGTCGAACGGGAAGATCCGCTCCTCGGCGGGCTCGATGTCCTCCCGGGCCGACCGGGCGAGCGCCGGCTGGGCCAGGGCGAGAAGGGCCAGCCCGAGGGCGAAGCCGTGAAGAACCGGGCGCATGGCGCGTGCCTCGACGGATGTGCGATCCTGCATCCGCGAACGATGGCTTCGCCGCGCCGCCAGTCAAGCTCCGGCAGTCCCGCGCCGGCGCTTTGCCGGCCTGTGCGGCGCGGCCGCTACAGTCACCGGTCGGGGCGCGGCGCGGGATCGGCGCCCGGCCGGATCCGGCGCCCGGCGCGAGCCCCGCGGGTCGCGCCCGCCTCTCAGTAGATCGGCTCCGCGCTCGGCGGCGCGCCGAGCTGCAGCGGCTCGTCGTACTCCTGCGCGGGCTCGTCGTGGGCGGCGGCGACCCGCGGTGCCGGCCGCACGGGCGCCGTCGCGGTGTAGGCCGAGGCCGCGGCCGGACGGTCGAGGGGCCGGGCGGGCGCACGGGCGACCTGGGTCGCGCTCCCGGCCTTCGACATCGGCGACACGCCGTAGGGATCGTCCTCCTCGACGTCCACCGGCGCCTGAGGGCCGGCGGGCTGGCGCTGCGGCGGGATCGGGCGGCTCAGCGGCCGCTCGGCCCCGGTGCCGAGCTGCGGCGTGAACTTGATCAGCGGCTTGCAGATCCGGCGCAGACCGCGCGGGTCGTGCCGTGCGAGATCGACGTGGATGTGATCGTAGTGGAACACGTTCGAGCCGGGCGCCAGCACGGTGGTGAAGCGCTGGCAGGCGCCCAGGAAGATCTCGCGCAGGAAGCCCTGCTCGGCCTCCGTGCCGCGCCAGCCGCCCTTGACGGTGATCACGTGGCCGTCGGCGAGCTTGATCGACATGACGTCGATCGCGTTCCCGAAACCGTGCTCGGAGAGCTTGGCGCCGGGCTGGTTGTTGCGGCCGCGGCAGGAATAGGAGCCGGCGTTGATCTCGGCCACCGGCACGCCGAAGTAGAGGTTGGCGGCCGGCTGGATCGTGTCGGCGAGCCACGCCTCGGCCTCGGCCAGCGCCGGGCAGCCCAGCGTCATCCGCTGCTTCAGCAGGACGGAGCCGCTGCCGAGCCGCGTCACCCGGAAGGGCTGCTGCATGCCGCAGGGCCCCGGGCCATCCATCGCCGCGATGGGCGTGATGTACTCCGAGGGCTCGACGAGCTTCTTGGCCAGGCAGACCTGCTCCGCCTGATCGCGCCACGGTTCACGTCGCTCGAAATGATTGATCGAGCACGCGGTGAGGCCCGCACCGAACAGCGCAAGGGCCGAGAACAGGGATACGCCACGCCACATGACCCGGACGATGCGCACGGTCGCGTAAAGCGTTCGTCAACGGCGTTTCGGGAATGCCGTCGGCTGTGGCGTCTCGGTTGACAGCGCCGCGGACCGCGGACTGAATGCATTATGCTCTCGCTTCTCGACCTCCGCGCCCGCATCGAAGCCGGCACCCTGACGCCCGCGGGCGCGATCGACCTGTGCCGCGCCGCGATCGCCGCGCGGGAGCCGGACCTGCGCGCGCTGGTCACCCTCGACGCGGCGCCGGCGATCCCCGAGACCGGGCCGCTCGCCGGCATCGCGGTCGGCGTGAAGGACATCATCGACAGCGCGGGCCTGCCGACCCAGATGGGCTCGCCGATCTACGCGGGCTGGAAGCCCCGGGGCGACGCCGCGGTCGTGAGCCGGCTGAAGCAGCTCGGTGCCGTCGCCCTCGCCAAGACCACCACCACGGCCTTCGCCAGCAGCGATCCGACCGAGACGGTCAACCCGCACGATCCCGGCCACACGCCGGGGGGCTCCTCGGCGGGCTCGGCCGCCGCCGTCGGCGCCGGGATGCTGCCGCTGGCCCTGGGCACGCAGACGGCAGGCTCGGTGATCCGGCCAGCGAGCTTCTGCGGCTGCGCGGCGGTGAAGCCGTCGTTCCGGCTGATCCCCACGGTCGGCGTGAAGACCTACTCGTGGGCCCTCGACACGGTCGGGCTGTTCGCCGCCGGGGTCGCGGACGTCGCCCACGCCCTCGCGCTCGTCACCGGGCGGCCGGAGATCGAGCGGGCGGAGGGGGGCTCGGCGCCGCGCATCGCCGTGGTGCGGCAGGATTTCGCCGGCACCCCCGAGCCGGAGGCCGAGGCGGCGCTCACCCGCGCCCGGCAGGCGGCCGAGCGGTCCGGGGCGCGGGTGAGCGACCTCGCCCTGCCGACCGAGCTGGCGCAGGCCTGGGAACGCCACCGCCTCATCCAGAACTACGAGGGTCGGCTGGCGCTGGCCTGGGAGTACGACACGCAGGTCGACGCGCTGCCGCCGCGCACCCGCGCCCATCTCGATGACGGGGCGACGATCAGCCCGGCCCAGTACGATGACGGGCGCCGCCACGGCCATCACGCCCGCCGGGTGCTGAAGGGCCTCTTCGCCGATTACGACGCGATCCTGACCTTCTCGGCGCCGGGCCCGGCGCCCGCGACCCTGGCCTCGACGGGCGACCCGCGCTTCAACCAGCTGTGGACGCTGATGGGCGTGCCCTGCGTGAACGTGCCGGTGCCCGGCCACCGCCTGCCGGTGGGCGTCCAGGTGATCGGCCGCTTCGGCGACGACGGCCGGGCCCTGGCGGTCGCCCGGATGATCGAGGCCGCGCTGCGCGGCTGACCGGCCGCCCGCGCCCGTCGACGGCGCGGGCGCCCGGGGCGCTCAGCTGCTCGGCTGCTCGTGGAGCGTGTCCTCCACGTAGAGCTGCTCCAGCAGGACCTTGATCACCGCCATCAGCGGCAGGGCGAGGGCGATGCCCCAGAGCCCGAAGATCACGCCCAGGATCAGCTGGCCGGCGAAGATCGTGGCCGGCGGGATGTCGAGCGCCCGCTTCTGGATGAACGGCGTCAGGCCGTAGCTCTCCAGGCACTGGACCGCGAGATAGACGCCGATCGCGCCGATCACCGCCTTCGTGCCCGAGGCCAGGGCGGCCAGGACGATGACGAGGCCCGCCACCAGCGGCCCGACCGTGGGCACGAAGGCGAGCAGGCCAGCCTGCAGGCCGAGGATCAGCGCGCCGCCGATACCCAGGAAGGCGAGGCCGGCCCAGGTGCACAGGAAGATCACCGCCATGATAATCAGCTGGCCGAACAGCCAGTGGCGGAGGGTCTCGCCGGCCCCGTCGAGGACCTGGCTGGCCCGCCAGCGCTTCGCCGGCGGCACGAACCGGACGACCCCGTCCCGGTAGGCCTTCGGGTCGGCCGCGAAGGCGAGCCCCAGGAAGGCGATCACCAGCACGTTGCCGAGGGCGTCGAACAGGCCCAGGATCACCGCCGCGGCCGGCCCCAGGACGCTGCCGGCATCCGACACCATCGAGCTGCCGCCCTTCAGCAGGCCGTTGGCGAGGCCGCCGAGCCCCCCCTCTCTCTGGCCCGCATCCGTCGAGCCGTCCTTGCCACCGCCCTGCGGCGCGAGGCTCGGCACGTCGATGCCCCGCTCCGACAGCCAGCCCGTGACGGTTCCGGCCTGATCCTTGATCGTCGTCCCGAGGTCGCGGCCCTGCTGGACGATGGTGGCGCCGCCGTAGCTCCCGAAGCCGATCACCGCGGCGGCGACCGCGAGGCTGGCGATGGACAGCCGCAATCCTCGCCGGAGGGGCAGGACGCGGCCGAGCCCGCGGGTCAGGCCGTCGAGGAACACGCCGAGGAGCACCCCGGCGAAGATCAAGAGGAGCGTGCCGGCCGACATCCAGGCCAGGGCCAGCGCCACCACGAAGCACACCACGGCGATCCCCGAGGCCGCCAGCGGTGCGGCCCCGCGCCAGGGCCCGACGGGGCCGTCCAGTTCCTGAAGGCTGCTGTCCGACATCGTCGCTCCTAAACCGCGGGCTCACGAACGCCGTGGGCTCTCAGGGGTCAAGTCCGGCGGCCGGCTTCTGTGCAATCCGGGGTGGGGATGCGCGTCCGCGCGTCGTCCGCGCGTCGTCCGCGCAAGTCGCCGGACCGCAGGCTCCGGCCGCCGGGAGCCGCACCGTCGGCACGGACGGCGACCGACAGGGTCCGCCCCTCGGCCCGGGCCGGCCCATCGACACCGGCCATCGGCCCGGCGGCGTGGTCCGTCCCGGACTCGCGCGTCGGTGCCGCGGGCGCGGCCCCGATCATCGCGCCGATCGTCGAGCGCCCTGGGGCAGCCTGAGCGCGACCCCGGGCACGGCCATCAGGCCCAGCGGCCGGCCGCGGCCTCGTCGTGGGCCGCCGCCTCGACCCAGCCGCCGGTCGTGCCGTCGGCGAGGTGCTCCCGCTTCCAGAACGGGGCGCGGGTCTTGAGGTAGTCCATCAGGAAGTCCGCGGCCTCGAACGCCGCGACCCGGTGGCTGGCGGCGGTGACCACCAGCACGATGCCGTCGCCCGGACGGACCAGGCCGTGCCGGTGGATCACCCGCAGGGCCTGGAGCGGCCAGCGCGCCATCGCCTCGTCGGCGACGCGCCGGATCTCGGCCTCGGCCATGCCGGGGTAGTGCTCCAGCTCGAGGGCGGTCAGCCGCCCGCCCTCGTCGCGGCACAGGCCGGTGAAGGTCACGACGGCGCCGGCCCGGCCGCCCAGCGCGGCGCTCAGGCCGGCGATCTCGGCCGCGGTGTCGAAGGGCTCGGCCTGGATGCCGACGCTCGGGACGGGGGCGCTCATGGCCCGATCCATAGGAGGCCCCGGCTTCGCGGACCAGCCCCGTCCCTGTCACACCCGGTCCCGCCGCTATATGACACGGTCCGTCGCGCCCTGCCGGCCCGGCGCGCGGCCCGCCATCGTCCGGATGTCCCCGCGCGCTCCGGACGGCGCTGGAGAAGGATACCCGCGTGACCCCCGACCTGATCCTGCCCTACGACGGCGAGCAGCCGGACTTCGCCAGTCGCCCCGTCTGGTGCGGCCGCGGCAGCACGGTGATCGGCGCCGCCCGGATCGGCGCGCAGGCCTGGATCGGCGACGAGGCGGTGATTCGCGCGGACGGCCAGACCGTCACCCTCGGCGACCGCTTCTGGCTCGGCCACCGCTCGACGGTGCACATCGCCACCGCGACGCACGGCACCCGGTGCGGCGACCGGGTCACGGTCGGGCGCAACAGCGTGGTCCACGCCTGCACGCTCGGCTCCGACGTCGTCGTCGAGGACGACGTGGTGATCCTCGACGGCGCCGAGGTCGGCGACGGCGCGGTCCTCGAGGCCGGCGCGACGGTCTTCCCCCGGGCGACGCTGCCCGGCGGCTTCGCCTACGCGGGCAGCCCGGCCCGCCCCAGCCGCGCGATCGGATCCGACGAGGTCGCCGAGCGGGCCGAGCGGTTGCGCGAGCGGATGGGCGACGGGCCCGCGCTCCCGGCCGGGGAGGCGCTGGAGGTCGAGGACAGCGTCTTCGTGGCGCGCACCGCCCGCCTGCGCGGACGGGTGAGCCTCGGCGCCGGCGCGAGCGTGCTGTTCTGCTGCGACCTCAACGCGGAAGTCGGACCGATCGTGGTCGGCGCGGACACCAACATCCAGGACAACACGGTCATCCGCACCCGGGCGGACGGGGTGGTGATCGGTCGGGACACGACCATCGCCCACAATGTCCGGATCGCCGATTGCCGGATCGGGGCGCGGGCGCTGATCGGCATCGGCGCGACGATCGCGGCCGGCACCCTCATCGCCGACGACGTCATGCTGGCGGCCGGGGCCACCACCGATCCCGGGCAGATCCTGGAGGCCGGCTACCTCTGGGGCGGCCGCCCCGCCCGCATCCTGGGGCCCCTCGACGCCGAGAAGCGGGCGATGATGATCCGCATCGTCGAGGGCTACTGCCGGCACGGCCGGGAATACCGGGCCGCGCAGGAGGCGCTGGCCTGACGGCCCGCCGTCAGTGCTGCAGGATCTTCGACAGGAAGGTCTGCGCGCGCTCGGAGCGGGGGCTGCCGAAGAACTCGTCCTTCCGGGCGTCCTCGACGATCTCGCCGCGATCCATGAAGATCACCCGGTCGGCGACCTTGCGGGCGAAGCCCATCTCGTGGGTCACGACCATCATGGTCATGCCCTCCTTGGCGAGCTCCACCATCACGTCGAGCACCTCGCCGACCATCTCGGGGTCCAGCGCCGAGGTCGGCTCGTCGAACAGCATCACCACCGGGTTCATGGCGAGGGCCCGGGCGATGGCGACGCGCTGCTGCTGCCCGCCCGAGAGCTGCCCCGGGAACTTGTTCGCGTGGGCGCCCAGGCCGACGCGGGCGAGCAGGTCGAGGCCGCGCTTCTTCGCGTCCTCGGCGCCGCGGCCGAGCACCTTGCGCTGGGCGATGGTGAGGTTCTCGGTGATCGACAGGTGCGGGAACAGCTCGAAGTGCTGGAACACCATGCCGACCCGCGAGCGGAGCTTCGGCAGGTTGGTGGCCTTGTCGGCGACCTTCGTGCCGGCCACCGTGATCTGGCCCTTCTGGAAGGGCTCCAGGGCGTTGACGCACTTGATCAGGGTCGACTTGCCCGAGCCCGAGGGACCGCAGACGACCACGACCTCGCCCTTGGCGACCTGGGTGCTGCAGTTCGTCAGCACCTGGAAGTCGCCGTACCATTTGCTGATGTTGTCGATGGCGATCATCGTCTCGCCGGGGGCCACCGCCTGGGCGCCGGAGATCAGGCTGCCCGGCTGCAGGCCCGCATCCTTCGGCGCGTGGCTGGCATCGGCGACGGGTTCGGCGGCGGTGGGGGCCGGCATCGGGGACGAGGTCATGACACGGTCTCCAGTGTCGGTCAGCGGATGATGGCCACGCGGCGCTGCAGGCGGCGCACGAGGTACGAGGCCGAGAAGCAGATCGCAAAATAGACCACGGCGGCGAAGACATACATCTCGACGAGACGGCCGTCGCGCTGGGCGACCTTCGAGGCGGCGCCCATGAAGTCGGTGAGCGAGAGCACGTAGACCAGCGACGTGTCCTGGAACAGGATGATGGTCTGGGTCAGCAGCAGCGGCAGCATGTTGCGGAAGGCCTGGGGCAGGATCACGTTGCCCATGGTCTGCCAGTAGTTCATCCCGAGGGCCTGGGCGGCGGCCGTCTGACCCTTCGGGATCGACTGGATGCCGGCGCGCATGATCTCCGAGAAGTAGGCCGCCTCGAAGGCCATGAACGTGATCAGGGCCGACGGGAAGGCGCCGACCTGGATCGGCGTCGAGGATCCGGTCAGGTAGGCGCCGATATACGGCACTAGGAAGTAGAACCAGAAGATCACCAGAACCAGCGGCAGCGAGCGGCAGAGCTCGACGTAGGCCTTGGCGAGGTGCCACAGGCCGGGAATGCCCGACAGGCGCGCCATCGCCAGCAGCGTGCCGATGATGACGCCGCCCACGGCGGCCATGGCGGTGAGCGTCACGGTGAAGACCATGCCCTGACCGAACAGGTAGGGCAGGGAGGAGACGATGACGGAGAAGTCGAAATTCGAGAGCATCGGGGCCTGTTACCGGTGGCCGTCGGGCGGGGTGGCGGAGCGGAAGCGGGCGGCCCTCAGCGCTGGCCGGGGATGGCGACCGCCTTCTCCAGGAAGGTCGCCGCCGTGACGACCACGAGGTTGATGATCACGTAGAGGATCGTCGCGGCCGTGAACGCCTCGAACACCTGGAACGAGAATTCCTGCATCGAGCGGGCCCGGGCGGTCAGCTCCAGCAGACCTATGGTCAGCGCCACCGACGTGTTCTTGAGATTGTTGAGGAATTCCGAGGTCATCGGCGGCAGGATGATCCGGTAGGCGTTGGGCAGCAGCACGTAGCGGTAGGTCTGATAGGTGGTGAAGCCCATGGCGGTGCCGGCCATGCGCTGGCCCCGCGGCAGCGACTGGATGCCGGCGCGGACCTGCTCGGCCACGCGGGACGCGGTGAAGAAGCCGAGGCAGACCACCGCCGTGTAGAACGGCGCGTCCGGCAATTGCTTGATCGCGTCGCCGATCCGGGTCGGGACCACTTCGGGCAGCACGAAGTACCAGAGGAACATCTGCACCAGCAGCGGCACGTTGCGGAACAGCTCGACATAGGCCGTGCCGATCGCGTTCGCGGGCTTCGACGGCAGGGTGCGCATCACGCCGACCAGGGAGCCCAGGAAGAAGGCGATCACCCAGGAGCAGAGCGCGGTCGTGACCGTCCACATGAGCCCCGAGAGCAGCATGTCGAGATACGTGCCGTTGCCCTCAGGCGAGGCGTCGAAGAAGATCCGCCAGTTCCAGTTGTAGTTCATCGCGCCGCTTCTACTGTGAACTTACAGAGACGCACCGCGGGCCGGAGCCCGCGGTGCGCATCATGGCATGAAACCGGACCGAACGGGTCTCAGTAGGCCGCCGGATCGGGGCTCGAGATCGGGGTCGTGAACTGCTTCTTCATCTCCGCGCTCATCGGCAGGTTGAGGTTGATGTTGCGCGGCGGGATCGGCTGGGTGAACCACTTGTCGTAGAGGGCCTTGCCCTCGGGGCTCGTGTAGAGCTTGGCGGTGGCGTCGTCCGCGACCTTCTTGAACTCCGTGTCGTCCTTGCGGAGCATGATGCCGTAGGGCTCGGGCTTCGACAGGGCCTCGGTGGAGATCTCGTAGGCGGAGGGGTCCTTCGACGAGGCGGCGAGCGAGGCGAGCAGCACGTCATCCATCACGAAGGCGGCGGCTCGGCCGGTCTCGACCATCAGGAACGCCTCGGCGTGGTCCTTGGCCGGCAGGATCGTCAGGCCGAGCTTGCGCTCCGTGTTGGCCTCGTTGATCTGCTTGATGTTCGTGGTGCCCGAGGTCGACACGACGGTCTTGCCCTTCAGGTCCTCGATCGTGTGCAGGTTGGCCGACTTCTTCGAGACGTAGCGGGTCGCGGTCAGGAAGTGCGAGTTGGTGAACCACACCTGCTTCTCGCGCTCGGCGTTGTTGGTGGTCGAGCCGCACTCGAGATCGATCGTGCCGTTCGCCATCAGCGGGATGCGGGTGGCGGAGGTGACCGGGTTGAGCTTCACCTCGAGGTTCGGGAGGTTGAGCTTGGCCTTCACCGCGTCGGCGATCTTGTAGCAGATGTCCATCGCGTAACCGATCGGCTTCTGATCGGCGCCGAGATACGAGAACGGCACGGAGGCGTCGCGGTAGCCGATGACGATGGCGTTGGCGTCCTTCACCTTCTTGAGGGTGCCGGTCAGCTCCTGCGCCCCGACGCTCATCGGAGCGAGGGCGAGGGTCAGGCCCAGCGCCGCGGCGGCGCCGCGGCGAGCGATATCAGACTGCATCGGTACGGAACTCCTGGATCGGGCCGAACGACATCGGCCGGCGGCGGGGTACGCGGGCCCGCCCGCTCGGGCGACGCCTTTGCAATGATGGTGCCGGGAGAAAGCGCGATGCGCCGCGCGAGCCTGCGGCTGAGTACGGACAAGTTGCGGCCAAGCCTCTGCGCACGTCCGCAGATGCGGTCCCTGCCGTCCTCATGGCCTCCTCCCAAGCGCTGAGCCGGCCTCACGCTCGCGCCGGCGGCATCATGCACACTTCTTAGGCGTACGCACGCGGTGCGGAGGACGGATCCGCCCGGAAAGCTGACGAATCCACGGTATAGAAAACGACGACGCCGCCCCCCGCGGTATCGGGAGGCGGCGTCGGACTGAAATCCCGGTTCGTGACCGCGGCTTACTTCGTCAGCTCATTGCCGCTGTAGTCGATCTTGCCGTCGGGTCCCTTCTTCCACTCGTACATGACGTAGTCGGGCCGGGTGATGTCGCCCTTCTTGTCGTAGGCGATCGGGCCGACCACCGTGTCCACCGGCTTGCCCTGGTGCAGCCATTCGGCGAGCTTCTTGCCGTCGCTGGAGCCGGTCTCGGCCATCGCCTTGGCCAGGACCTGCACGGCCGCGTAGGAGTAGAGCGTGTAGCCCTCGGGATCGATGTTCTTGGCCTTGAAGGCGGCGAGCGCCGCCTTGGCGTTCGGGTTCTTGCGGGCGTCCGGCGGGAAGGTGGTCAGCGTGCCCTCGGCCGCGGGACCGGCGATCGCCACCAGCTCGCGGTCGACCATGCCGTCGCCGCCCATCATCGGCGCCTTCAGACCCTGATCGCGCATCTGGCGCAGGATCAGCCCGGCCTCGGTGTAGTAGCCGCCGAAATAGACGACGTCGACGTTGGCGGACTTCAGCTTGGAGACGAGCGCCGAGTAGTCCTTCTCGCCCGGATTGATACCCTCGGACATGACCTCCTTGCCGCCCTTGGCCTTGAAGGCCTTCAGCGTCTCGTCGGCCAGCCCCTTGCCGTAGGGGGTCTTGTCGTGGACGAAGGCGACCTTCTTGCCCTTGAAGTGATCGGCCAGGTAGTTGCCGGCGACGGCACCCTGCTGGTCGTCGCGGCCGCAGGTGCGGAACGTGTTCCACATCCCGCGCTCGGTGAACTTCACGTTCGTGGAGGCCGGCGTGACCTGGATGATGCCGGCGTCGAGGTAGACGTCGGAGGCCGGGATCGACACGCCGGAATTGTAGTCGCCGACGACCATCTTCACGCCGTCGCTGGCGAACTTGTTGGCCACCGAGACGCCCTGCTTCGGGTCGGAGGCGTCGTCGCCGACCGTCACGGTCAGCGTCGTGCCCTTCAGCGTCCCGGCCTTGTTGAGGTCCTCGACCGCCTGGCTCGCGCCGTTCTTGAGCTGCGCGCCGATGGCGGCGCTGTTGCCCGTGATCGGCGCGGCGACGCCGAGCTTGACCTCGGCGGCCTGCGCGGCCGCCGCCATGGCGCCGAGGGCGAGCCCGGCCAGCAGAATCGATCTCATCGCGTACTTCCCCTAAGTGTCAGGACCGCACGTGCGGATCCGGCCGCACTCATCGGACCTCGCCGGCCGCGGGCGCCCGTGCGCGCCATGTCAGCGGTGAGGTCTTCTCGTAGAGCCAGCGGTACTGGCTCGTCATCTGGCGCGTCCGCGTGTAGCGGAAGCCCGCAGCGCCGATGATCATGACGATGACCGCGTCGACCGCATAGTAGTGCAGCGACAGCAGGGTGCCCGAAAACAGGGCGTAGTGAATGAAGCGCACGGCGGCTGCCACCAGAAGCAGCGCCAGGGCGCATTGCCAGAACGGCCGCCAGCCCCGGGCGATGCCGCGGGCGGCCATCCATCCGGCCCACCCGCCCATCACGACGGTCACCAGCAGGAACAGCCAAGCCGACGGCTCCTCGTACAGGATCCCCTGCAGCATGCTCATGTGATGTCCGGTCGATTGCTTCGGTTAACGCGCCCCTCGCCGTCATCGCGAGCGCAGCGAGGTGACCTGGGGCAGCGCAACCTCGAAAGGTGGGGCGCCGCCCTGGATTGCTTCGCTCCGCTCGCAAAGACGGGGATGCCAATGGCATCAACCGAAAACGGCATCATGCCCCGACCGGGCCGGAATGGCCCCCCTCCAGGTAGGCGGCCTGGACGTTCGGGTCGTCGAGCAGCGCCCGACCCGTCCCGCTCATCGTGACCCGACCGTTGACCAGCACGTAGCCGCGATGGGCGAGCTTGAGGGCGTGGTAGGCGTTCTGCTCGACGAGGAAGATCGTCATGCCGTCGGTCCGGTTCAGCTCCCGGATCGCGTCGAAGATGCCCTTCACCACGAGCGGCGCGAGGCCGAGCGACGGCTCGTCGAGCAGCAGCAGCCGCGGACGGCTCATCAGCGCCCGGGCGATGGCCAGCATCTGCTGCTCGCCGCCCGACATGGTGCCGGCGCGCTGGTTGAGGCGCTCCTTCACCCGCGGGAACAGGGTGCAGACCTTCTCCAGATCCTCGGCGAAGAAGCGCCCGTCATGGAGCGCGGCGCCCATCTGGAGGTTCTCGTAGACGGTCATGCGCGGGAAGACCCGGCGCCCCTCCGGCGACTGGGCGATGCCGAGCCGGGCGATGGCGTGGGTCGGCAGCCGGGTGATGTCGCGCCCGTCATAGGTGATCGTCCCCGAGCGCGCCTGGGGGCTGCCGAAGATCGTCATCATCAGGGTCGACTTGCCGGCGCCGTTGGCGCCGATCAGCGTGACGATCTCGCCCTCGGCCACGTCGAGATCGACCCCGCGCAGGGCCGCGACGCTGCCGTAATAGGTCGAGACGTCGCGCACCGCGAGGAGCGGCGGCTTCCGTCCCGCCTGGATCGCCCGCGTCTCCTCGACGAGGACGTTGATGCCGGCGACGCTCATGCCGACGCTCCCGTGTGCGCCGCGTCCCCGTGCGGCACGGTGATCCCGACCTCGGCCTCCACGGCCTCGACCTCCTCGTCCTCGACGCCGAGATAGGCGGCGATCACCTTCGGGTCGGCCCGCACATCGGCGGGGGACCCGTCGGCGATCTTCACGCCGTAATCGAGCACGACCACGTGGTCGGAGATCTCCATCACCACCGACATGTCGTGCTCGATCAGCAGCACCGAGGTGTCGTGCGCGTCGCGGATGTGGCGCAGGAGGCCGTTCAGCTCAGCCGATTCCCGCGGGTTGAGGCCGGCCGCCGGCTCGTCGAGGCAGAGCAGGACCGGGTCGGTGCACATCGCCCGGGCGATCTCCAGGCGCCGCTGCGCGCCGTAGGGCAGGGCGCCCGCCGGATCATCCGCCCGCTTCATCAGGTCGATGCGCTCGAGCCAGGCCTTGGCCCGCTCGATCGCCGCGGCCTGCGCGTCCCGGTAGGTCTTGAGGCCGAGCAGCCCGAGGATCGTGTAGCCCGAGGCCCGCATCAGCGGCGCGTGCTGGGCGACGAGCAGGTTCTCCAGGACGGTCATGCCCTGGAACAGGCGGATGTTCTGGAAGGTGCGGGCGACCCGCGCGGTGCGGTTCACCTTGTGGTTCGGAAGCCGCTCCAGCAGGTGCGCCGTGCCGTCGGCGTGCGCCAGCGTCAGCATGCCCTCGGTGGGCTTGTAGAAGCCGGTGATGCAGTTGAACACCGTGGTCTTGCCGGCCCCGTTCGGGCCGATCAGCGCGGTGATGTCGCCGCGGCGCGCCTCGAAGGACAGGTCGGAGACGGCGGTGAGCCCGCCGAACCGCATGGTCAGGTGCTCGACCGTGAGCACCGGCGGGGGGAGGGGGGACGTCGCCATCAGCCGTGCCCCTCGCTGACATGGGCGCCCGAGACCGCGCGCCGCTGGCCGAGCGACACGGACGGCATCCGCTCCGAGATCAGGCCGCGCGGCCGCCAGACCATCATGGCGACCATGGCGAGCCCGAACAGCAGCAGCCGGTACTCGCTGGGGTCGAAGCCCTCGCCGAACACGGCCTTCAGGAACCCGAGATTGCGCAGCATCTCCGGCCCGCCGACCATCGCCACCGCGGCGATCGCGACGCCGACCTGGCTGCCCATGCCGCCGAGGACGACGATCGCCAGGATGATGGCGCTCTCCAAGAAGTTGAAGCTCTCCGGGCTGATGAAGCCCTGGCGCACGGCGAAGAACGAGCCGGCGAAGCCCCCGAAGGCCGCGCCCAGCGCGAAGGCCGTGAGCTTCGTGGCGGTGGTGTCGATGCCGAGCGAGCGGCAGGCGATCTCGTCCTCGCGCAGGGCCTCCCAGGCCCGCCCGATCGGCAGGCGGCGCAGGCGCAGGGTGACGAAGTTGGTGATCAGGGCCAGCCCGAGGATCAGGTAGTACAGGAAGATCAGCCGGTGCATCGAGTCGTACGGGATGCCGAAGGTGGCGGCGAACCCGCCCTCGCCCGCCGTGAACGGGATGCCGAAGAAGGTCGCCCGCGGGATCGACGAGATGCCGGCCCCGCCGCCGGTGACGTCGGTCCAGTTGATCAGGACCAGGCGGATGATCTCGCCGAAGGCCAGGGTGACGATGGCGAGGTAGTCGCCGCGCAGCCGCAGCACCGGGAAGCCGAGGATCATGCCCCACAGGCCGGCGAACAGGCCCGCCAGCGGCAGGCAGACCCAGAACGACAGGCCGAAGGTCGTCGACAGCAGCGCGTAGGAATAGGCCCCGACCGCGTAGAAGGCGACGTAGCCGAGGTCGAGCAGGCCCGCGAGGCCGACCACGATGTTCAGGCCCCAGCCGAGCATGACGTAGGTCAGGATCAGGATGCCGAGGTCGATCCAGTAGCGGGCCGAGGACAGGCCGCCGGTCGCCAGCGCGGAGATCATCGGCAGGGTCAGCGCGACGAAGATGAACAGCCAGAGACCGACCTTCGAGGTCTTCTGCCCGGCGTCGGGCTCGCCGTGCACCGCCTCGGTGGCCTGGGCCGGGGAGGGGGTCAGCGCCCGCCGCGCGTCGCGGCGCAGCAGCACGAGGCGCTGGACGAGGCGTAGCACGAAGATCGCCGCGCAGAGCGCCGCCACCAGCCCCCAGCGCGGCACGAGCACCAGCTCGCTCCCGGGCCCGGGATCGGTCCGGTAGGCGATGATCGGGACGCAGAGGCCGAAGGTGACGAGGGCGTAGAGGGCGGCGTCGCGCAGGATGCCGGCCATCGCGGAGCCGGGGAGAGCGTTCTGCGAGGCGGCCATCAGACTTTCTCGACCTCGGGCCGGCCCAGGATGCCCGACGGCATGAAGATCAGCACGATCGCCAGGATCGAGAAGGCGGCGACGTCCTTGTACTCGATGGAGAAATAGGCCGACCAGAAGGTCTCGATCAGGCCGATGATCAGGCCGCCGAGCACGGCGCCGGGCAGCGAGCCGATGCCGCCGAGCACCGCCGCCGTGAACGCCTTCACGCCGGGCACGAACCCGTCCGAGAAGGACACGACGCCGTAGTACATGAGGTAGAGGACTCCCGCGACGGCCGCGAGCGCGGCGCCGAGCACGAAGGTCAGCGAGATCGTGCGGTCCACGTCGATGCCGAGCAAAGCCGCCATCTTGCGGTCCTGCTCGCAGGCGCGCTGCGCCCGGCCGAAGGGCGTGCGCTGCACGAGGTACCAGAAGCCGGTGAGCAGCACGGCGGTCACCGCCATGATCAGCACCTGCTTCCAGGCCAGGAACACCGCGTAGCCGTCGCGCTCGAACAGCGTGATGCCGCCCGACAGCATCGGCGGGGTCGGCTTGTTGCGCGCGCCCTGCACGACCTGCACGAAGTTCGACAGGAAGATCGAGACGCCGATCGCCGAGATCAGCGGCGCGAGGCGGAACGAGCCGCGCAGCGGCCGGTAGGCCACCCGCTCGATCGCCCAGCCCCACAGGGCGGTCAGCACCATGGCGACCACCAGCACCACCAGGAAGGCCAGCGCGATGGAGCTGACCCCGAGCCAGACCGTCAGCAGCAGGAAGGTGATGAGCGCGATGAAGCAGGAGACCATGAAGACGTCGCCGTGGGCGAAGTTCACCATGCCGATGATGCCGAACACCATCGTGTAGCCGATCGCGATCAGGCCGTAGATCGAGCCGAGCGTCAGCCCGTTGATGAGCTGCTGTACGAAGACGTCCATGAACTCTCGCGCGCAGGTTGCTTGGGCCGCCTACGGAGAGCGCAGGCAGCTTGGCGGGGCAAGTCTCGTACCGCAGCCGTAGCACACCGGCCACCGGTTTCATCGCCGCCCGAGCGTCGCGTGAAAACAGTCGACCACGCCAGTAACGCCCCCTGGCCGGGCTTGCGTGTGGCGCAGTTCCTGCGACACGTTAACGAATTGCAATGCTCGATCATCCCGGGCCCAGGCGAGGAGCAGTACCGATGGCAGGGTCGCGACTCACGACGATGATCTTCATCGGCATGCTCCTCGGCATCGCCGTCGGCTACGCCTGCAGCATCACCTGGCCCGATCCGCAGACCGCCAAGGAGATCGCCGGCTACATCGCGCTGGTCTCCGACGTGTTCCTCCGCTTGATCAAGATGATCATCGCGCCGCTGGTCTTCTCCACGCTGGTCGTCGGCATCGCCCATCTCGGGGATACCGCCTCCGTCGGCCGGGTCGGCGGCAAGGCGCTGCTCTGGTTCGTCGGCGCCTCGTTCTGCTCTCTGATGCTCGGCCTCATCATGGTCAACCTGATGCAGCCCGGCCACAACCTGAACCTGCCGCTGCCCGATGCCGGGGCCGGCACCGGGCTCAAGGCGGCCTCGCTCTCGCTCAAGGAGTTCGTCACGCACCTCGTCCCGAAGAGCGCTGTCGAGGCGATGGCCAACAACGAGATCCTGCAGATCGTGGTCTTCTCGATCTTCTTCGGCGTGGGCCTCGCCGCCCTCGGCGAGAAGGGCCGCCTGCTCGCGCAGGGCATCGAGGGCATCGCCGACGTCATGCTCAAGGTGACGGGCTACGTGATGATGTTCGCCCCCGTTGCGGTGTTCGCCGCCATCGCGGCGACGATCACCACGCAGGGCATCGGCGTGCTCGTGACCTACGGCAAGTTCCTCGTGGAGTTCTACATCAGCCTCGGCGTGCTCTGGACGCTGCTGATGGGCGTCGGCTTCCTGCTGCTCGGGGGCGGCGGCATCATGCGCCTGTTCAACCTGATCAAGGAGCCCTTCGTGCTGGCCTTCTCGACGGCGTCGAGCGAGGCCGCCTACCCCAAGATGCTCTCGAACCTGGAGAAGTTCGGGGTGCCGAACCGGATCACCTCGTTCGTGCTTCCGATGGGCTACTCGTTCAATCTCGACGGCTCGATGATGTACTGCACCTTCGCGGTGATGTTCATCGCGCAGGCCTACAACATCCCGCTGAGCTGGGGCCAGCAGCTCACGATGCTGCTCCTGCTGATGGTGACCTCGAAGGGCATGGCCGGCGTGCCGCGCGCCTCGCTGGTGGTGATCTCGGCGACGCTGTCGCACTTTAACATCCCGGAGGCCGGGCTGCTGCTGATCATCGGGATCGACCAGTTCCTCGACATGGGCCGGTCGGCCACCAACGTGCTCGGCAACAGCGTCGCCACCGTGGCGGTCGCCAAGTGGGAGGGCCAGCTCAGCACCACCGACCAGCGCCTCGACCATGTCGGCACGGTGGCCTCGCCCGCGGAATAGGGGCCGGTCCGGCGAAATCTGCGCGCGCCGCGATGGCGGGCGCAGGACGGCCGCTCTCATGAGCGCTCTCACGGGTGCCCTGAATCGCGGCGTGGCTTGTTCGGTGCCCTTCGGAGGCGGAGTGATGACGATGCGGCTCGTCGCGGTTCTGGCGCTGGCGCTGGCGGCGACGCCCGCCTCCGCCGTCGAGGTGCTCACCGGGACGCTCAGGAGCGTCGCCGAGCGCGGGGAGATCGTCCTCGGCTACCGGGAGAGCTCGGTGCCGTTCTCCTTCGTGGAGGGCAAGCAGTCGGACGGGAGCCCCCGACCGATCGGCTACGCCATCGACCTCTGCGGCGAGATCGCGGACGACATCCAGGCGGCGATCGGCCGGCCGGTGAAGATCCGCTACGCACCGGTCACGGCCGAGAGCCGCATCGAGGCGGTGACCTCCGGCAAGATCGACCTCGAGTGCGGCTCGACCACCGCCAATGCCGAGCGCCGCAAGCAGGTCGCGTTCTCGCCCGTGGACTACATCAGCGCGACGCAGCTGCTGGTGAAGCGCGGATCGGGCATCGCCTCCTACCGGGATCTCGGCGGGAAGACCGTGGTGGTCACGGCCGGCACCACCAACGAGAAGGCCGTGCGCGACCAGTTCGCCCGCCTGAAGATCGACGCGCAGGTGGTGACGGCGCCCGACCACGCCGCCTCCTACGCGATGGTCAAGGCCGGCAAGGCCGACGCCTTCGCCACCGACGACGTGCTGCTCTACGGGCTGATCGCCACGGACGCGAAGGACGGGGCGAACTACACGGTGCTGCCCGACAAGCTCTCCTACGAGCCCTACGGCATCATGTTCCGCAAGGACGATCCGGAACTCGCCGGCCTCGTGCAGCAGACCTTCACGCGGCTCGCCGAGTCGCGGGCGCTGCGCTGGACCTACGAGCGCTGGTTCCTCAAGCGCCTGCCCAACGGCGAACGCCTGGACATCCCGATGTCGAACGACCTGCGGGTCAGCTTCCAGCTGATGGGCCTCGACGGGGGCGAGTGACCGGCGCGGGGACAGGCGCGACGACCGGACGGCGCCTCGCTTTCGCCCAACCGGCACGCGAGGAAGACGCGACCTGATCGCTTCCCTCCCGCCGCGAGCGTGCCACCGTCCATGCTGATCGCCGCGCCCTGTCCGAAACCGCTCGCCCTGGCGCTGGCCGCCGCCCTCGGCTGCGCCGCCTCGGCGGCCACCGCCCACCCGCACGTCTGGGTGACCGCCAAGGCGCAGCTCGTCTACGCGGACGGCAAGCTCGTCGGCGTCCGCGACACGTGGAGCTTCGATCCCGAGTACACGGCCTTCGTCACGCAGGGCCTCGACACCAACAAGGACGGCAAGCTCAGCCCGGAGGAACTCGCCGGGCTCGCCGCCGAGAACACCGCCAACCTCGCCGAGTTCGGCTACTTCACGAAGCTGAAGGTCGGCGGCAAGGAGCAGGCCTTCGGCGATCCGAAGGAGCCGGCGGCGCACATGGACGACCGGGCGCTGGTCATGACCTTCCTGCTGCCCCTGAAGACCCCGGTCCAGCAGGGGCGGGGGGTCGCCGCGCTGGAGGTCTACGACCCGACCTACTTCGTCGCCTTCTCGTTCGCCGAGGGCGCGGACGCCGCCACCCTCGCGGGTGCGCCCCAGGGCTGCGCCGCCACGGTCACCCGGCCGAAGACCGAGCAGCCGAAGACGGCCGATGCCGGGTCGCCGGGCATGACCGAGGCCTTCTTCGAGGCGCTCACCGCCGCCTCGACCTACGGGGTGCAGTTCGCCAGCCGGGTTCTCGTGGCATGTCCGTAGGCATCGGGATCGTCGCCCCCGCCGGGGCGGGACGGCTGGGGCTGAGGCTCGGCCTCATGGCCGCGGCCATCGCGCTGGCCGCGCTTCTCGCGGCCGCGATCGCGTGGCTGGTCGCGCCCGGCCTCGCCGCGCCGCCGCCGCGCTCGCCCTTCGGGATCGGCTTCCGCGAGGCCGCGCCGGCCGCCACGGGTCTCGGCGGCGTCATCCTGGCGCTGCAGGCGAGCTTCTCCCGCAGCCTCAACGCCGCGGTGAGCGCGCTGCGGGGCGGCGGCAGCTGGACCCCTCTGATCGGCCTCGCCTTCGCGTACGGCGTGTTCCACGCCGCCGGCCCGGGCCACGGCAAGGCGGTGATCGCCGGCTACATCCTGGCGGGGGAGCGGGCGCTCCGGCGCGGCGCCGCGCTGAGCGTGTGCGCCGCGCTGCTCCAGGCCTGCGTGGCCGGGGCGATCGTCGGCCTCGGCACGCTGGTCCTCAACGCCACGGCGGCGGGCATCACCCGGGCCGGCACCCTGATCGAGACCGTGAGCTTCGCCCTCGTCGCCCTGATCGGGCTGGTCCTGACGTGGCGCAAAGCCGGTCGCCTCGCCAATCTCGGCGCGGGCTGCGGCCCGGGCTGCAGCCACCTGCCGGAACCGCAGGCCCTCGACACCCTCGACACGTGGCGCGAGCGGGCCGGGGTGGTGCTGGCGGCCGGGACACGACCCTGCGCCGGCGCCGTGCTGGTCCTCGTCTTCGCGGTGTCGCAGGGCGTGCCCGGCGCGGGCGTGCTGGCGGTTCTGGCGATGGCGCTCGGCACCGCGCTGACCACGACGGCCCTGGCCTGCCTCGCGGTCTTCGCCAAGCGGATGGCGCTGCGCCTCGCGGGCGGACGGGGACAGGCCGGCCTCCTGGCGCTCGGTGGCCTCGAACTCGTCGCTGCCGCCTTCGTGCTGGTCCTGGGCGCCGCGATGCTCTCGGGCCTCGCCCCGGGCCTCGGCGGCTGAAGGGCCTCGCCTTCCGGGGCGCGGCGTGCCACGCTGCGCGACCGAGACGGAGCGCGCGCCGATGCATCCCGACTTCGCGACGATCCTGAACTGGCGTCTGCTCGCCGGATCGCATCCCTTCCCCGGGCCAGACGGCGGGACCTGCATCAACGAGGCCGCGATGGTGGCCGCGGGCCTGCCCTACCGGGCGATCCGCTCCAGCGCGGACTGCCCACCCTGCTTCTCGCGGCCGGCCGCCGCCTACGCCCTCGGGCTCAACGACGCCATGCCGGACGAGGCGCGGCCGCAGCTGATGGCCTTCGTCCTGCGCCTGTCGGGCAGCGCCGACACGGCGGAGATCGAGGCCGCCCGCACCCGGCAGCTGGCGCTGGAGAGCGTCCGCCGCATCCTGGCGCCGCTCTGCGCGGTCGCCGGGATGGTCGAGGACGCGGAAGCCTGCTCCGGCGCGCCGGACTGGCCCGCGGCCCTGGCGGCGGCCCGCGCGGCCGCGTGGCGGGGCGGGGCACGCGCGCAGGCGGCGGCCCAGGCGCGGCGCTGGCGGGAAGGCGCGCTGACCGCGGCGGTGTCCCGCACCGCGACGGCGGCGGAACGCGCCGGCGAGGACGCGCGCTGCGCCGCCGAGGTGGCCGAGGGGGCGGCGCCGTTCCTGACCGGAACCTGGGCCGAGGCCTGCACGATCCTCGCGGAGACCCTCGCCATCGGCCGGCAGGCGCCGGAGATCGCCGTCGCCGGCGCCCGACAGCGCATGGACGCGGCGCGCGCCCGGGTGCCGGCCTGATCAGGCCGCCGCGGGCGCGGCGTCGAGATCGAAGTCGATGGTGCCGCAATTCTCCAGGAACGTGCCGGTGAGGTGGTAGAAGAACGTCCCGTGGCCGACCACCGCGATGGTGGTCTCCGGCCGGGCCCGCAGCCAGTCGCGGAACGCCGCGACCCGGGCGTCGAACAGGGGGCGGGGCTCCACAGGGTAGCCGCCGACCTCGCAGCCCGGCTCCGCGTGCCACCAGACCTCGGGCAGGTGCCCGACATCGAGGTGGGGGAAGTCCGCGGCGATCTCCGAGGCGGCCCGGCCGACATCGCAGCTGCTCTCCTGGCACTCGCGGTGCAGCACCTCGACCAGCACCCGCGGCCGGCTCGGATGCTCGCCGAACAGGATCGCCGCGGTCTCGATGGCGCGGGTCAGGGGCGAGACCACCACGAGATCGAAAGGGATCGGCCGGAGCCGCTCCCGCGCCGCCCGGGCCTGGGCTTGGCCCAGCTCGGTCAGGCGGGCGTCGGGCAGGCCAGGATCGCCGCCCCCGTGCCGGTGGGCGGCGTTGAAGGTCGACTGCCCGTGGCGGATGCAGACGATGCGGGTCTTGTCCTGCATGGATCTCGAAGACGTTCCGGAGAGGGAATGGCGGACCGGACCGGTCACGCGAAGCGGCCGCCGCGCTGGATGACCTCGATCTTGTAGCCGTCCGGGTCGGTGGCGAAGAAGAACCGCGCGAGCACGTCGTCCCCGTGCTTGAGGGTCTTGACGTCGGTGGCCGTGAAGCCCTCGCGCCGGTGCCGGGCGTGCTCGGCCTCCACGTCGTCGACCACGAAGGCGATGTGCCCGTAGCCGTCGCCGAGATCGTAGGGCTTGTCGCGGCCCTTGTTCACCGTGAGCTCCAGCTCGAACGGCGAGTCCGGATCCCGCATGTAGACGAGGGTGAAGTCCGGGAAGTCGAACCGGCCGGACACCGCGAGACCGAAGGCACGGGCATAGTAGTCGCGCGCGCGCTCTTCCTCGAGGACGCGGATCATGGCGTGGACGGGCTTGGACATGCGCGCGGATTTCCGTGGGCACGCCGGCGGCGTGCAGCGCCCCCTATGTGGCGCGATCCGCAGCCGCGAAAAGGCCGGTGGCGCGGCGCCGGGGTCGCGCCCCGGGACGTCGGCCACGAGCTGTCGAAGAACCCGGCCCTTATAGACCGATCCCATATTGCATATCCTAGATCAATATCTGTTCTTTAAATCGTTCCAAGCAGTGTATTGGAGTCAATATATGAGGAGCCATGCTGATATAAGATATCGCAAAAGGCTCGGAGACACAAAATCAAACCGCAAAATGATATTTCTCATTGACACAATCGCGCTTCCAACGCTTTATCGCCCTCGACGACCAAAGTGAATCCCATGAGATCATGAGGCCGATCATCGATCAAGTGAAGGGATTTCAAGACAGTGATACGCTTATCAAATATCAATATACTTCCAAAAATTGCTGCCGTCATCGCGCTGATAAGCGTGATTGTCGGCGGATGTATCTGGTGCGCTCAGGCGCGGATGACGGTTATCGACGACCGCTACAGCGAGTTCCTCGCCCGCGAGGCGACGGCGGTGGCGGAGGCACGCAGGCTGAACCGCCTGGTGATCGAGTTGAATTACTGGGTCTACCGGATCATCGCGGAGACCGATCAGGGCCAGATGCAGGCCGCCAACAGGGGCTTCGAGGCCGCGCTGCCCGCGGTGAGGGCGCTCCTTCCGAGCCTCCGATCGCACGCGCCGACCTTCGCCGCGCGCATCGATGAGCAGGCCGCGCGGATCGAGCGCTATCTCAGGGACGTGAGCGAGGTCCGCCGGCTGGGCACTGCCAATCAGAACGAGCAAGCCATCGCGCTGATCCACACGGCGATCGATCCGACGTTCTCCGGCTTGCTGACCGACGGCAACCGGATGGCCGAGGACATCGATGCGTACATGCAGAGGGGCTCGGGCGACCTGACCGATCAGACCAACGAGACCCGCCGGACGCTGATGATCGTCAGCGGTCTCGGCATGCTGGCGGGGCTGCTGGCGGCGGTGTTCATCGCCACGGTCGGGATCACGCGGCCGCTCGACCGGCTGGTCAAGGTCCTGCAGCGGATGGCGCAGGGCGAGGTCGAGGCCGAGATCACCGAGGCCGCCCGAAGGGACGAGGTGGGCGCCGTCGGCAAGGCCGTCGAGGGCATCAAGGTCATGGTCGCCCGAAAGGCCGCCGAGGAAGCCGAGATGAAGCGCCGCGCCGACGAGGCGGCAGCGGCCGCGCGCAGGCGGACCATGGTGGAACTCGCGGACGGGTTCGAGCGGGCCGTGGGGAACATCGTCGGGATGGTCTCGTCCTCGGCCACCGAGTTGCAGGCCACGGCGCAGACCATGACGTCGAGCGCGACCGAGACGGCCAGCCAGTCCACCACGGTGGCGGCCGCCGCCGAGCAGGCCTCCGCCAACGTCCAGACCGTGGCGGCCGCCGCCGAGGAGCTGGGCACCTCCGTGCAGGAGATCGGCCGGCAGGTCCTCGGCTCGGCCAACCTCGCGCAGGCGGCGGTCGGCGAGGCGGACGAGACCCAGCACCTCGTTCAGGCGCTCAGCCAGGCGGCGACGCGCATCGGCGACATGGTCGGGCTCATCGCGAACATCGCCGGCCAGACCAACCTGCTGGCGCTGAACGCCACGATCGAGGCGGCGCGGGCCGGCGAGGCCGGCCGCGGATTCGCGGTCGTCGCCGCCGAGGTCAAGGAGCTCGCCGGCCAGACCGCCCGGGCCACCGAGGAGATCAGCCAGCAGATCGGCCAGATCCAGGGTGTGACCGGCCAGGCGGTATCGGCCATCGACACGATCGCCGCCCGGATCCGCGAGATCGACGCGGTCGCCGCCACCATCGCGGCGGCGGTCGAGGAGCAGGGCGCGGCCACGCAGGAGATCGTCCGCAACGTCTCGCAGGCGGCGGCCGGCACCGACGAGGTGACGAGCAACATCGCCGGCGTGGCGCGGGCCTCGGAAGAGACCGGCGCCGCGGCAGCCCAGGTTCTGGGAGCGGCCGGCGAGCTGTCGCGCCAGTCCGAGCATCTGGGCGTCGAGGTCTCCCGCTTCCTCGGGTCGGTCCGGGCGGCCTGAGGCCGATCAGCCACCGATCCGCAGGACCTGCGTCCGGGTGCCGGCCTGCGCGAAGGCGTCCGGGTCGGCGCCGGTCATCCAGACCTGCCCCGGCAGGGCCTCGAGGGCCTCGAACAGGCCGGCCCGGCGGCGGGGATCGAGGTGGGCCGCCACCTCGTCCAGGAGGATCAGCGGGGCGATGCCGCTCATGGCCCGCACCAGCCGCGCGTGGGCGAGGACGAGGCCGATGAGCAGCGCCTTCTGCTCGCCCGTGGACGCCGTCCCGGCCGGCACGTCCTTCGGGCCGTGGCGGACCACGAGGTCGCTGCTCTGCGGCCCGATCAGCGTGCGGCCGGCGGCCCGGTCCCGGTTGCGGCCGTTGCGGAGCGCCATGCGGTAGCGGTCCTCGGCCTCGAGGGCCGGCCAGACCGCGACCAGATCGTCGAGGTCGCCCTCGAGGCGGATGGCCGCCCAGGGGAAGGGCTGCGCGTCGTCCCGGGTCTCGGCGATCAGCCGGTCGAGGCGCTCGGCGGTCTCGCGCCGGGCGAGCGCCACGGCGACGCCCAGCTCCGCGACCTCCCGCTCCACCGCGTCGAGCCAGCGGTCGTCGTCGGGCCGCTCCTCCAGCAGGCGGTTGCGCGAGCGCAGGGCCCGCTCCAGCGCGGAGACCCGGGCGCCGTGGGCGGCGTCGACCGCCAGCACGAGACGGTCGAGGAACCGTCGCCGGTCTCCGGCCGCCCCGCGGAACAGGCCGTCGAGGTCGGGGGTCAGCCAGACGACCCGCAGGAACTCGCTGAACGCCACCGGCGAGGCCGCGGTGGCGCCGTCGATCCGGCACAGCCGGCTCGCGCGCCCGTCGGGACCCGGCGGCTCGAGCCCGGTGCCGAGCCGGTGCTCGGCGCCGTCGCGGTCGAGGGTGAGCGAGACCGCGAATCCGCCCGGGCCGCCGCTGCGCGCCATGGCGGCGAACTCCGCCCGGCGCAGGCCCCGGCCCGGTACGAACAGCGAGAGCGCCTCGAGCAGGTTGGTCTTGCCCGCGCCGTTCTCCCCGACCAGCGCGACGAAGCGGGCCTCGGGCGTCAGTTCGAGGTCCGCGTGGTTGCGGAAATCGCGGGCGATCAGGCGGGTGACGCGCAGGCTCGACCCGTCGGGCTCGTCCCGCGGATCGCGGATGTCGCTCATCGGTGAACCGAGGGGTGAACCGAGGGGCCGAGACGCGCCGCGTTCAACCGTCCCTTGCTGTCTGACATCCCATCCAACCACCTCGCCCCGAGGCGCCCGCGTCAGCGGGCCGCGCGGGCGGGCTCCAGAAACCACATCGCCGTCCGGGGACCTCCCGCGCGGCCCCCGCTGCGATCCGGCACCTCGGGACGAGGGCGGGACCGGGATCCGCGCGGCCGCCTCACACCCGCATCGGCATCAGCACGTACAGCGCCGGCGCGCCCTCGCGGTCCTGGATCAGGGTCGGCGAGCCGGGATCCGCGAGCTTGAACAGGGCGGTGTCGCCCTCGAGCTGCGCGGTGATGTCGAGGAGGTAGCGGGCGTTGAAGCCGATATCGAGGCCGGCCGCCTCGTAGTCGACGTCGAGTTCCTCGGTGGCACTACCGGAATCCGGGTTGTTCACCGAGAGCGCGAGGCGCCCTTCGGCGAGCCCGAGCTTCACCGCGCGCCCGCGCTCCGACGAGATCGTCGAGACCCGGTCCACGGCCTTCGCGAAGGCGTCGCGCTCGACGGTCAGCCGCTTGTCGTTGTTGGCCGGGATCACCCGCTGGTAATCCGGGAAGGTGCCGTCGATCAGCTTGGAGATCAGCGTCAGGCCGCCGGCGAAGCGCAGGCGGATCTTCGCGGGCGACAGGTCGACCGCGACGGTCTCGCCGCCGTCGTCGAGGAGCTTCTGGATCTCGGCGACCGCCTTGCGGGGCACGATCACGCCCGGCATGCCGACGCTGCCCTGCGGGGCCGGGATCTCGACGCGGGCGAGCCGGTGGCCGTCCGTTGCCACCGCCCGCATCGCCGGGCCGTTCTCGGTCTCCAGCGTGTGCAGGTAGATGCCGTTCAGGTAGTAGCGGGTCTCCTCGGTGGAGATCGCGAACTGGGTCTTCTCGATCAGCCGCTTCAGGTCGGCGGCGGCGATCTCGAAGCCGTGCGGCATCTCGCCGGCGGCGAGGTCCGGGAAGTCGCCCTCCGGCAGGGCGCCCAGGGCGAAGCGCGAGCGTCCGGACCGGATCGTCATCTGGCCGGACTCGCCGCCGGTCTCCAGGGAGACCTGCGCGCCGTCGGGGAGCTTGCGCACGATGTCGTAGATCACGTGCGCCGGCACGGTCGTGGCGCCCGCATCCGCCACGTCCGCCGGCACGCTCTCGGTCACCTCGATGTCGAGATCCGTCGCCCGGAGCTGGAGACCCGACCCTTCCGCGCGCAGGAGCACGTTCGACAGGATCGGGATCGTGTTGCGGCGCTCGACGACCCGGTGCACGTGGCCGAGCGACCTGAGCAGGGCCGCGCGCTCGACAGTGACTCTCATCGCAATACTCAAGTGATAGGGACGGCGCCGCGGCCGGCGACCGTCGCGGAATATGGCCGTTCAGCTTGGCGAAGGGGACAGGGGAACGCAAGGCCGCCGTCGGTGCACCGCACAGCGACCTCCGCGTCCAGGGCGGATGCCCATGTCCGGAGCGGGGTATCGGCCCCCGGCGGCCCGTGCGAAAGCGCCGCGACCGACCCGGATCCCCCCATCCCGATCATGCTGCAGACCATCGACCCCGCAGGCAACACCGCAGACCCCTCGCAGGCCACCCCGAGCGCCCCCCCGAGTGCTCGGCGGATCCTCGCCGCGAGCTTCGTCGGGACGGCGATCGAGTTCTTCGACTTCTACATCTACGCCACCGCCACCGCCCTGGTGATCGGCCCGGTCTTCTTCCCCGCCGGCGCGCCCGGCGTGCAGCAGCTCAGCGCCTTCGCGACCTTCGCCATCGCGTTCATCGCGCGGCCCGTCGGCGCGGCCCTGTTCGGGCATTTCGGCGACCGGGTCGGCCGCAAGGCGACGCTGGTGGCGTCGCTGCTGATCATGGGCATCTCCACGGTGCTGATCGGCTGCCTGCCGACCTACGCGTCGGTCGGCTGGTGGGCGCCGGCGGCGCTGTGCATCCTGCGCTGCGGGCAGGGGATCGGGTTCGGCGGCGAGTGGGGCGGCGCGGCGCTGCTGGCGGTCGAGAACGCGCCGCCGGGCCGGCGCGCGTGGTACGGCATCTTCCCGCAACTCGGGGCGCCGGTCGGCTTCGTCCTGGCCAATCTCGGCTTCCTCGCCCTCAGCTTCGGCCTGACGCCCGAGAGCTTCCAGGCCTGGGGCTGGCGCCTGCCGTTCCTGGCCTCGGCGGCGCTCGTCGGCGTCGGGCTCTACGTGCGCCTGAAGCTCACCGAGACGCCGGCCTTCAAGGCGGCGCTCAGCCAGGCCCGGCCGGAGCGCGTGCCCTTCGCCACCATGCTGACCCAGCACGGACACGCCGTCCTGGTCGGCACCTTCGCGATGGTGGCGGTCTACGCGGTCTTCTATCTCTCCACCGTCTTCGCCCTGGGCTACGGCACCGGCACCCTCGGCTACAGCCGGCCGACCTTCCTGCTGTTCGAGTGCATCGCGGTCTGCTTCATGGCGCTCGGCACCGTCGTGTCGGGGGCCGCAGCCGACCGCTTCGGCCGCCGGCCTGTGCTGCTCTCCGGCATGGCTGTGACGTTCCTGCTGGGCTTCCTCATGGGGCCGATGCTGGGCCACGCCGCCGGCACCGGCACCTGGCCGCCGGTTCTCGGCTTCCTGTGCCTCAGCCTCCTGACAATGGGGTGGGTGTTCGGACCGATGGGCGCCGTCCTGCCCGAGCTGTTCCCGACGCGGGTGCGCTACACGGGCGCCTCGGTGACCTACAACCTCGCGGGGATCCTGGGGGCCTCGGGGGCGCCCTACATCGCGCAGCAGCTCGCGGCCTACGGCGGCATCGGCTTCGTCGGGTTCTACCTAGCGGGGGCCGCGATCCTCAGCTTCCTCGCCGTGCTGGCCATGCCGGAGACTGCCGGCCGCTGACGGGACGGGCGGGCGCCGCCGGCCTCAGCGGCCGGCGCGATCCTGAGCCGCCGCCACGGTGGGCTCGAAGCGCCCGAGGAAGCGCGTCCGCTCCCACAGCTCGATCGCGTCGCGCCCGACCATCGCCCGGGCGCGGCGGCGCGCCTGCGTGTCGTCCTCGGCCGACAGGATCTCGGCCGCGCGGACGCGGCCCGCCCGGTCGAGCCGGAAGGCCCTGTAAGCGCGGCTCCGGTGAGCCGTTCCAGCATCCAGCGCGAGCATAGCGACATCCTCCGGGCCGGAACGTCCCGGAAGATGGTTAACCGTCGGTAAATCGCGGTTCTCGCGATCGAGGACGCGGTCCCGACGCGCCCGCTCGGCGGGGGCGGAGCTCCTCAGCTCCGCTTGTCGAGCGGGCGACCGAGGAGGCGGGCGAACTCGGCCTCGATCTCCTCCACCGAGAACGGGTTGCCGGATCCCTTCGCGTCGGGCGTGGGCGCGGACGGCGGCGGCGGCGGGGGGGCCGGCACGGGCGGAGGGGGTTCGACCTTGGGCATCGCCGGCGGCGGCACGGGTTTGGCCGGAGGCGGAGGCGGAGGCGGCGGGGCCTCCGGCTCTTCGACCGGGGCGGGGGCGGGCACCGGCTCGACCGGGACGCTCGCCATCGCGGCGGCCAGCGGATCGACGCCCTCGGGCGCCGGCGGGGCGGGCGCGGACTGCGGCGGCGGCGTCACGGCCGAGGACGAGCGCGACAGGGCGGCCTGGAGCTGCCGGGCCATGTCGGACAGGACCACCGGATCGACCGACTTGCGCTCGGAGGGCACCGCGAGGCTCGGGGCCAGACGGGCGGGCTCCGGCTCCGCCGGTGCCGGCTCGGGCTTGCGCTCGGAGGCCGGGTTGGGCCGCGGCTCGATCAGCGGCGGCGCGGTCCGGCTCAGGATCCGCCGCGGGGCGACCGGCTCGCGCGGCGGGGGCGCGGGCGGCTCCACTGCCGGCGGCGCGACCGGCGGCGACACCATCGGCGGCGGCACCACCGGCTCGGGCGCGGGCGGCGCCGGGGGTTGAGGCGCGGGCGGCTGGGGCGGCGCTGCACTCAGAGGTGCGGTGACGTCCTGGCCGGGCTCGTCGCCGCCGAACAGCCCGGGATCGAGGGGCAGAGTCACGGGCGGAGCGGAGGCCGAGCGCGGCACCGGCGACGGCACCACCACCGGCATCGCGAAGCCCGGATCGAACAGCGGTTCCGCGCGCCGGCCGCCAGATTCCGGCAGACCGCGGGGCGGCTCGGGCAGGCGGCCGCCCTGGACGAGGGGGTCCGGGAGCGGCTCGTCCAGCGGCTCCGGCGCCAGCTCCGGCCGGATCGCCGCCTCCGGCAGGGGCCGCTGGCCGCGCTGGATATTGCGCTCGACCACCACATCGTTGGGGCCGCCTACGAGGAGCAGGTGCTCGACATTGTCCCGGCGCAGAAGGATGAGCTGCCGGGCCCGGTCGAGCTCGTACACGTCGACGATCCCGAGCCGCGGCTGGCGCCCGCGGCTCCCGGACCGCCCCGGCAGGGCGAGGCTCCGGCCGGTGAGCCGGCGCACCGTGAACACGATCGCCGCGAGCGCCGTGAAGATGACGGCGAAGATCACGATATACTGGACGATGGGGGAGCCGTCAGAGCCGAACACGGATTGCAGCCATCGCAAGATTACGCACTCGCACGTTCCGACCGCCGCGGGTGCGCGCCGGCACGGACTTGATCCATACCACGCCGGAGGGGCGGCAAGGCAAACGACGTTAAGAGTTCGTTAACAGACCTTTTAATTGAGCGCGCGCAAGACAATAGGTCGGGACTGCGCCGCCGGCCCGGCCGAACCGGGGGTTCACTCCCCCCGTGGCGCGAGCTGATGCGGGCACCGGCCGGCCCGGAGATCGGGCTTAACGCGCCGTTAACCATGCAGGCGGCAGATTTTGCCGAGCCCGCTCGTCCCGGCGCGGCCACGCCATCCCGGAGGCGACCATGGCCCTCACCGATCTGCCCGTGCTGAGCATGCTGCGCACGCGGATGCAATGGGCGCAGGCGCGCCAGGGCGTGATCGCCGAGAACGTCGCCAACGCCGACATGCCGAGGTTCAAGCCCCGCGACCTCGTGGAGCCGCGCTTCGACCGGGCGACCGGCGCCCTCGCCACCAGCGGCTCCGGCCTGACGCTCACGAGCGCGGGCCACATGGCGCCGCCCGGTCAGACGGTCGGAGCCGACTCCAAGCGCGCCAAGGGCTTCGAGGTCCGGCCCAGCGGCAACGGCGTCAACCTCGAGGACGAGATGATGAAGGCCGGCGAGAACCAGGCGGACTACCAGCTCGCCGCCTCGCTGTACCAGCACAGCCTGACCACCCTGAAGATCGCGATCGGCAAGAGCTGACGCGCGACGGCCGAATGTGGAGCGCCGACGGCCGCGGGGTCGCGGCAGCGGGAGGGTCCTGAGCCATGGAATTCACGAAGTCGCTGGCGGTGGCGGCCGCGGGCCTCAAGGCCCAGTCGGGCCGGATGCGCATCATCGCCGAGAACATCGCCAACGCCGATTCCGCGCCGGCCTCCGCCGGGGCGCAGCCCTACCGCCGCAAGATCCCGACCTTCACCAGCCACCTCGACGACGAGACCGGTGCCAAGCTCGTCGAGGCGGGGCGCGTCAGGCGCGACCCGTCGGCCTTCCGGACCAAGTACGAGCCCGGCAACCCCGCGGCCGACGCCCAGGGCGTGGTGCAGATGCCCAACGTCAACGCGCTGATCGAGAACATGGACCTGCGGGAGGCCCAGCGCTCCTACGAGGCGAACCTCAACATGATCAGTGCCACCCGCAAGATGCTGGCGCAGACCCTCGGCATCCTGAAGTGACCCCCGAAGCCCGCGGCAGGACCGCTTAGCAAGGACGCATGGCGATGGCTTCGAGCAACTTCGCGGCGGGTGCCTACGCGGCCGTCCAGGGCCTCGCCGGCGGCCGGCCCGCCCCCCGGGTGCAGCCGACGACCGGCACCGGCACCGATTTCATGCAGATGCTCGGGCAGACCCTGGACAGCGTCGGCGATGCCGGCCGTCGGGCCGATTCCCAGGCCGTCTCCGCGGCCGCCGGCAAGGCCAACGTCGTGGACGTGGTCACCGCGGTCGCCGAGAGCGAGACGGCCCTTCAGACCATGGTGGCGGTGCGCGACCGCATGATCTCCGCCTACGAGGAGATCATGCGGATGCAGATCTGACCGGCCGACCGTTTCCCCGCCCGCTCCCCCCGCACTGAGCGCATCCCCATGACCGGCCTCGCCATCCTCGACATCGCCCGCGACGGCATCTTCGTGTTCCTCAAGGTGGCCGGGCCCCTGATGCTGGTCGCGCTCGCGGTCGGCCTCGCCGTCTCCCTGGTCCAGGCCCTGACGCAGATCCAGGAACAGACGCTGATCTACGTGCCCAAGGTCGTGGCGGTGTTCGCCGCGCTCCTGCTGATGCTGCCCTTCATGGGCGACGCCATGGCCGGCTACATGACCCGCATCGCCGCCCGCATCGCGGCCGGCGGCTGATGCGCCCGCCGGCCGGGACAGGCGCGGCCCCCGCGTGCCATAGGGGCCGCGATGAACCTGCTCCTGCCCGGCATCGCCTCGGCCTACCTGATCACCTTCGCGCGCATCGGCACGCTGATCATGCTGATGCCGGGGATCGGCGAGCAGACGGTGTCGCCGCGCCTGCGCCTCGCCTTCGCGCTGCTCACGTCCCTGGTGTTGTTCCCGACCGTGCGCCCGCTGGTCGGCGGCACGGAGGGCGTGGCCGGCCCGCGGCTGATCGGGCTCCTGTTCGGCGAGACGATCATCGGGCTGGTGCTCGGCCTCACGGTGCGGATGATCCTCGCCGCCCTTCAGACCGCCGGGGTGATCATCTCGGCGCAGGTCGGGCTGTCCTACGCGATGACGGTGGATCCGAGCCAGGGCGGCCAGCAGGTGGCGATCGGCAACTTCCTGTCGTTGCTCGGGATCACGCTGATCTTCGCCGCGGACCTGCACCATCTCGCCATCGAGGGCGTGGCCCGCAGCTACGTGGTGCTGCCCCCCGACGGCGTGCCGTCCTTCTCGGACGCGCTGATGCTGGCCACGAAGGCGCTGGCCCGGGGCTTCACCCTGGCGGTGCAGATCGCCGGCCCGTTCATCGCCTTCGGGATCCTGTTCAACCTGGGTCTCGGCGTGCTGTCGCGGCTGATGCCTCAGATGCAGGTGTTCTTCCTGGCGGTCCCGGCCTCGGTGCTGATCGGCATGCTGCTGCTGATGGGCTGCCTCGGCGTCATGATGGGCGTCTTCCTGGACGACCTGGGCCGGTATCTCGGGGATTACGTCGGCCGCTGAGCGGCCGGACCGCCCGTGCCCCGACGATGCCCACGCTCTGAGCCCGACGCGCGATGGCCGACGATACCGACGACGAGGACAAGACCGAGGAGCCGTCCCAACGACGGCTCGATCAGGCGATCGAGCGCGGCGACGTCGCGACCAGCACCGAGATCAACACCTTCGCGATACTGGCCGCGTTCACCCTGGCGCTGCTGGTCGCGGCCCCGACCATCGCCACGAACCTGCTGCACGGGCTCAAGGCCTACCTCGCCAACGCCCATACCCTGCCGGACGACGCCACGGCCATGAAGGCGGCCATGACGCGCGGCCTGTGGCTGTGGCTCCAGGCGGTGGCGGTGCCGGTCGGGCTGGCGGTCGTGGCCGGGCTGGCCGCGGGGCTCCTGCAGCACCCGCTGGTCTTCTCCGCCGAGACGCTGATGCCGAAATTCTCGCGCCTCTCGCCGATGGCGGGCGTGAAGCGCCTCCTCGGCGTCGAGGCCCTGTTCCAGTTCGGCAAGGGGCTGGCGAAGATCGCCGCCGTGGGCGTGGTCGGCGCGGTGATGCTGTGGAACGACCGCGACCGGCTGGAAGTGTTCGCCCAGCTGGACCCGGCCGCCTCCATGCCGGCGATCCTGTCCCTCAGCCTGAAGCTGCTCGCCGGCATGCTGTGCATGCACCTCGCGATCACCCTCGGCGACGCGCTCTACGCGCGGTTCCGCTGGCGCAAGCGCCACCGGATGTCGAAGGAGGAGCTGAAGCAGGAGATGAAGGAGTCGGAGGGCAATCCCGAGGTGAAGGGTCGCCTGAAGCAGCTCCGGATGGCCCGGGTGAAGAAGCGCATGATGGCCGCGGTCCCCACCGCCACCGTCGTGGTGACGAACCCCACCCACTACGCGGTGGCACTGCGCTACGAGACCGGCATGGCCGCGCCGGTCTGCGTGGCCAAGGGCGTCGACGCGCTCGCCCTGCGCATCCGCGCGGTGGCGGCCGAGCACGGGGTCGCGGTGATCGAGAACCCGCCGCTCGCCCGGGCGCTCCACGCCACCGTGGAGATCGACCGGGAGATCCCGGCCGAGCACTACCGCGCGGTGGCGGAGGTCATCGGGTTCGTGCTGCGCCTGCGGAGACGGGCGGCGTAGCCCCGCGCGATCCGCGCGCCGCGCCGTCTCGCCGAACGCCCGGTGGGGCGAAAGCCACGCTTCCTCCACCTTTTTTCGCGAGGCTGTGTCAAGGCTTGGCGCGACGAGACTGATGCCGCGCCCCGCATGTCCTGATATGGCCGGCGGACTAACCGGGTGACTGTTCTGGAATGAAGCCGATGGCCGACGTCACTGGACCTCCGGCGCCCGCCGCGGGCCCGCAGAATTCGGGTCCCCCGGTCGCGCAGGCCTCGTCCCTGCTGGGAACGGGCTCGATCGACCGCTCGGAACAGCCGGGCCGGGTCGGCCTGCTCCTCGTGCTCGCCGGCCTGCTGGTCGGCGCGGCCATCGGCCTGTCCTTCGTGGCCAACGAGCAGGCCCAGTCGCTGATCGTCTGGCTGCTGGCCCTGCTGGCCATGGCGGGCGTGTTCTTCCTGTTCGCCCTCGCCATCGGGGCGCTCCAGCTCAGCGGCAGCGCCGCCCGGGACGACATCACCAAGGGCATCGTCGACGCCTCGCCGGACGGCCAGCTGGTCGTCGAGGACGGCGGCCGGCTGATCTACGCCAACGAGGCCTATCTCCGGATCGCCAGCGGCGACACCTTCTCCAACCTCGTGCCGGTGGAGCGCATCCTCGTCGGCTCGCCGGAGGTCTCCGAGGCGGTCTACCGCCTGTCGCAGGCCTCACGCGACGCCCGGGCCCACACCGAGGAGGTGCGGATGTCGCCGCCCCTCGGCCCCACGGCCGGCGAGCGCGGCTTCGGCTGGTACCGGGTCTCGGTGCGGCCCCTCGCGCGCCCGCGCCGGTCGGCCTCCCTCTGGACGGTGGCCGACATCACTGCCGAGCGGGAGCGGCAGGAGAACGTCTTCCAGGAGCTCCAGCACGCCATCGACTACCTCGACCACGCCCCGGCGGGCTTCCTGTCGATCGATCCGGCGGGCGCCATCGTCTACATGAACGCGACCCTGGCGGCCTGGCTCGGCTACGACCTCGCCAGCGTCGGCCCCGGCGGCCCGCACCTCACCGAGATCGCCCCGGAGGCGGACGTGCTGGTGCGCACGGCCGGCCTGCCGGGCGAGGTCCGCACCGACCGCTTCGACCTCGACCTGCGCCGCCGCAACGGTCACACCCTGCCGGTCCGGCTCTACCACCGGGTCGCCTTCGGCAAGGACGGCAAGCCCGGCTCGTCGCGGACCTTCGTGATCAACCGCTCCGCCGGGGCCGAGACCGACGAGCCGCAGCGCGCCGCCGAGGTCCGGCTCGCCCGCTTCCTCAACAACTCGCCGATCGCCATCGCGACCCTCGACAGCGGCGGCCGGATCGCCCGCGCCAACGCCTCGTTCACGCGCCTGTTCGGCACGGTCCCGCGGCAGGCCGACGACGGCGCCCCGGACGGGGAGGGTGTCCCGCGGGTCGAGCCCAACGTCGCCGACTCGGTGGCCGACCGGACCGCCCTGGAGGCCGGGCTCGCCCGCGCCGCGAGCGGGCGGACGGATCCGGAGCCCATCGAGGTCCAGCTCAACGGGCCCGGCGGCCGCTCGGCCCGGGTCTGGCTCAGCCCGGCCGACGGCGGCGATGCCGGCCAGCAGACCGACGAGGCCGAGCGGGTGATCCTCTACGCCCTCGACACGACGGCGCAGCGCCAGCTGGAGCAGCAGGTCGCCCAGGCCCAGAAAATGAACGCGGTCGGCCAGCTCGCCGGCGGCATCGCGCACGACTTCAACAACGTCCTGCAGGCGATCATCGGCTACTCGGACCTGCTGCTCGCGAGCCACCGGCCGACCGACCCGGCCTTCCAGGACATCATGCAGATCAAGCAGAACGCCAACCGGGCGGCGGGCCTCGTCCGCCAGCTCCTGGCGTTCTCCCGCCGGCAGACGCTGCGCCCGGAGGTGATGAATGTCGGGGAGGCGCTCTCCGAGCTGACCCTCCTCCTCAAGCGGCTGCTCGGCGAGCGCGTCGCGCTGGAGCTGAAGCACGGCCGCGAGGTCTGGCCCGTGAAGGCCGACGTCAACCAGTTCGAGCAGGTGATCGTCAATCTGGCGGTCAACGCCCGCGACGCCATGCCGGAGGGCGGCAAGCTGATGATCCGCACCGAGAACGTCTCCGATCCGGGGGCGGCCGCCGGGGCGGAGGGGCGCGGTGGGGCGCCGGCGGGCGACCACGTGCTGATCGAGGTGCGCGACACCGGCCAGGGCATCCCGCCCGAGCTGATGGAGAAGATCTTCGAGCCGTTTTTCACCACCAAGGAGATCGGCAAGGGCACCGGCCTCGGGCTCTCGACGGTGTTCGGCATCGTCAAGCAGTCCGGCGGCACCATCGACGTGCAGTCGAAGGTCGGGGAGGGCACGGCCTTCCGCATCTACCTGCCGCGTCACGTGCCCGTGGCGGAGCCCGAGGAGGTGCCGGTCGCGGCCGCCGAGCCGGCACTTCCGCGCGCGGAGCCGCTCGCGCCGGCTTCCACCACCGCCCATCCCGATTCCGGGTCGGACGCCAAGCCGGTCACCGCGCCGGCCGCGGGCGGCGACGCCGCTGTGCCGAACGGGAAGACGCCGCCCGCCAAGGTCGACAAGCCGGCGCCGCGCAAGCCCGCCGCCGATCATACGGGGCAGGGGACCATCCTGCTCGTCGAGGACGAGGACCCGGTGCGGGCGGTCAACAGCCGGGCGCTCTCGGCCCGCGGCTACACGGTGCTGGAGGCGGCCTCGGGCCTCGAGGCCCTGGCGATCGTCCGCGAGGGCGCGCAGACCATCGATCTCGTCGTCTCCGACGTGGTCATGCCCGAGATGGACGGCCCGACGCTCCTGCGGGAGGTGCGCAAGCATCAGCCCGACCTGAAGGTGATCTTCGTGTCCGGCTACGCCGAGGACGCGTTCCGCAAGAACCTGCCCGAGGGCGAGACCTTCAACTTCCTGCCCAAGCCCTTCAGCCTGAAGCAGCTCGTCGAGACCGTGAAGAAGACGATGGCGGACTGACCGGCCCCTCGCTTCCGCTCACCGTCGCTCAACGAAGAGCGGCCCCGGAGAGACTCCGGGGCCGCGCATCTTCGAACGTCGCCAAGTCCGCCGCGCGCCGTCGCCGGCCCGCGGCGGCGCGGCCTAGGCCTCGCCCTCGTCGAGATCGTCCGCCGTCGGCGCGGCGTTCTCAAGGATCTTCTCGGCGACCAGACCGGAATTCTGCCGGATCGAGCCCTCGATCTCGGCGGCGATCTTCGGGTTGTCGCGCAGGAAGCCCTTCGAGTTCTCGCGACCCTGGCCGAGGCGCTGGCTGTTGTACGAGAACCAGGCGCCGGACTTCTCGACGATGCCGGCCTTCACGCCGAGGTCGATCAGCTCGCCGACCTTCGACACGCCCTCGCCGAACATGATGTCGAACTCGACCTGCTTGAAGGGCGGCGCGACCTTGTTCTTCACCACCTTGACGCGGACCTGGTTGCCGATCGCCTCGTCGCGGTCCTTCAGGGTCGAGATGCGGCGGATGTCGAGGCGCACCGAGGCGTAGAACTTGAGGGCGTTGCCGCCCGTGGTCGTCTCGGGGCTGCCGTACATGACGCCGATCTTCATCCGGATCTGGTTGATGAAGATGACCATGCAGTTCGAGCGCGAGATCGAGCCGGTCAGCTTGCGCAGGGCCTGGCTCATCAGGCGGGCCTGGAGGCCCGGCTGGCTCTCGCCCATCTCGCCCTCGATCTCGGCCCGCGGGGTCAGCGCGGCCACCGAATCGACCACCAGCACGTCGATGGCGCCCGAGCGCACCAGCGTGTCGGTGATCTCGAGCGCCTGCTCACCCGTGTCGGGCTGGGAGATCAGCAGGTCGTCGAGGTTCACGCCGAGCTTGCGGGCGTAGACCGGGTCGAGGGCGTGCTCGGCATCCACGAAGGCGCAGACGCCGCCCTTCTTCTGGGCCTCCGCGATCGTGTGGAGCGCCAGCGTCGTCTTGCCGGACGATTCCGGACCGTAGATCTCGATCACCCGGCCGCGCGGCAGGCCGCCGACGCCGAGCGCGATGTCGAGGCCCAGCGAGCCGGTCGAGACGGTCTCGACCTCCTGGACCTTGTCGTTCTTGCCGAGCCGCATGATCGAGCCCTTGCCGAAGGCGCGCTCGATCTGAGCCAGGGCAGCGTCAATGGCCTTGGACTTGTCCTTGTCCACCGGGGGCATGTCGACCACTTTCAATGCGGGCTGGGCCATCTGGCGGGCTCCTTATGAAGGGGTTGGACGCAGTTCACAACGCGCGTCGCCACCGCCTTTATGTACCCGTTTTGTTCTCAGCCAGCAAGGCCGGAACGCCGTTTTGCTGGACGCAAGTCACGAAATCCCGGCTCGAGCCCCGGATGCCCCGCGACAGCAATCCAATCCGGTAATCGCCCGCGAGGACCCGTACGAACGCCGACACAACGCGCCGGGACGGGACGACCGCCAGCCGCAATGGCGACGCCTCCCGCGGTCCCGCAGCAGGCTCGGCCCGCCGGCGACCAGGACCCAACCGCCAGACATGCCGCCGAAAACGACGACGCCCGGCACGAATCCGGCTCTCGCGAGTCGAATTGCGTCCGGGCGTTCGTCGTACCGGTCGCCGGGCATCCCCGGGATGGTCACCCCAAAGGAGGCACCATCCCGCGACGCCGCGGGCCGGGATCTGGCGGACGCGGAGACCGCAGCCGCCGGGATCCCGGGATCAGGCGGCCTCGCCGGCCTCGGCCTGGGCGGCCTCGCCCTCGACCAGCTTCCAGGTCTTGGTCTTGGAGAACGGACGGCACTCCTCGATGAACACCGTCTGCCCGACCTTGGCGACGTTGCCCTCGTCGTGCGCGTGGTAGTTCTTCGACCGCCGCACGGTCTTCTTCATCACCGGGTGCGTGAAGCGGCGCTCCACCTTCACCACGATGGTCTTCTCACCCTTGTCGCTGACGACGGTGCCCTGCAGGATGCGCTTCGGCATGGTTGTCTCCTAAAACCCGCCTCAGCCCTTGGCCTGCTGCAGCGTCTTGGAACGCTGCAGAGTCCGGACACGGGCGATGTCGCGACGGACCTCGCGGACGCGGGCGACGTTCTCGAGCTGGCCGGTGGCCCCCTGGAAGCGCAGGTTGAACTGCTCCTTCTTGAGGTTGATCAGCTCGTCATTCAGCTGATCCGGCGACAGCGCCTTCAGATCAGACAGTCTCTGGGTCGACTTCACGATATCCTCCGTTCAGTCGGCGATGCGCTGGACGACCCGCGTGCGGATCGGGAGCTTCGCGGCGCCGAGGCGGAGCGCCTCCTTGGCGATGTTCTCGGCAACGCCGTCGACCTCGAACATGATCCGGCCGGGATGGACCCGGGCCGCCCAGTAATCCGGGGCGCCCTTACCGGAGCCCATACGGACCTCGGTCGGCTTCGACGAGACCGGGACGTCCGGGAACACCCGGATCCAGACGCGGCCCTGGCGCTTCATCTCGCGGGTGATCGCGCGGCGGGCCGCCTCGATCTGGCGGGCGGTGACGCGCTCGGGCTCCACCGCCTTCAGGCCGAACTGGCCGAAGTTCAGCTCGAAGCCGCCCTTGGCCGCACCGTGGATGCGGCCCTTGAACTGCTTGCGGAAGCGGGTCTTTTTCGGTTGCAGCATGGCTTCCTACCTTACGCGTGCTCGCGCTCGCGGCGTCCGCGCTCGCGGCCGCCCTCGCCATCGCGCTCACGGCGTCCGCCGGAGCGGCCGCCCTCTTCCTGGGCCTTCTTGTCCTGGGCCATCGGGTCGTGCTCGAGGATCTCGCCCTTGAACACCCACACCTTGATGCCGCAGGTGCCGTAGGTCGTGAACGCCGTAGCGGTCCCGTAGTCGACATCGGCGCGCAGCGTGTGCAGCGGGACGCGGCCCTCGCGGTACCATTCCTGGCGGGCGATCTCGGCGCCGCCGAGACGGCCCGAGCAGTTGATCCGGATGCCCTCGGCGCCCAGACGCATGGCCGACTGCACGGCCCGCTTCATGGCACGCCGGAAGGCGACGCGGCGCTCGAGCTGCTGGGCGATCGAGTCGGCTACCAGGGTGGCGTCGATCTCGGGCTTGCGCACCTCGACGATGTTGATGGTCACGTCGGCCTTCGTCATCGTGCCGACGAGCTTGCGCAGCTTCTCGATGTCCGCGCCCTTCTTGCCGATCACCACGCCCGGACGACCCGAGTGGATGGTGACCCGGCACTTCCGGTGCGGGCGCTCGATGACGATCTTGGAGACCGCCGCCTGCTTGAGCTGCTTCATGAGGGCGGCGCGGATCGCGACGTCCTCGTGCATGAGCTTCGCGTAGTCGCCCTTGTTGGCGAACCAGCGGGAATCCCAGGTCCGGTTGATGCCGAGCCGGAGACCGATCGGGTTGACTTTCTGACCCATCAGATCCTCCTCAAGCCGCTTCGGCTTGGCGGACTTCGCGAACCACGATGGTGAGGTTCGAGAAGGGCTTCAGGATGCGCGCGCCGCGGCCGCGGGCGCGAGCGTGGAAACGCTTGAGAACCAGCGCCTTGCCCACGAAGGCCTGGGACACGACGAGGTCGTCGACGTCCAGGTCGTGGTTGTTCTCGGCGTTGGCGATGGCGCTCTCGAGGCACTTCTTGACCTCGGTCGAGATCCGCTTGCGCGAGAACTGCAACTCGGCGAGCGCCGTGTCGACCTTCTTGCCGCGGATCATCTGCGCCACGAGGTTGAGCTTCTGCGGGCTGACGCGCAGCATGCGCGCGACGGCCTTCGCCTCGTTCTCGGGGAGCGCGCGGGGGGTGGCTTGCTTGCCCATCTCAGCGCCTCTTCGCCTTCTTGTCGGCCGCGTGGCCCGGGAAGGTGCGGGTCGGCGAGAACTCGCCGAACTTGTGCCCGACCATCTCCTCGGTGACGTAGACCGGGATGTGCTTCTGCCCGTTGTGCACACCGAAGGTGAGCCCGACGAACTGCGGGAGGATCGTGGAGCGGCGGCTCCAGATCTTGATGACCTCGGAGCGCGAGGAGCCCCGCGCCGCCTCGGCCTTCTTGAAGAGGTAGCCGTCGACGAACGGCCCCTTCCAGAGAGAGCGTGCCATAGCGATTACTTCTTGCGGTTGTGGCGGCTGGACAGGATGAACACGTCGGTCCGCTTGTTGGACCGGGTCTTCTTCCCCTTGGTGGGCACACCCCAGGGCGTGACCGGGTTGCGGCCGCCCGAGGTGCGACCCTCGCCGCCGCCGTGCGGATGGTCGACCGGGTTCATCGCCACACCGCGGTTGTGCGGGCGCTTGCCGAGCCAACGGTTGCGCCCGGCCTTGCCGAGCGAAATGTTCATGTGGTCCGGGTTCGAGACCGCGCCGACGCTGGCGAAGCACTGGCCGTGGACCAGGCGCTGCTCGCCCGAGTTCAGGCGGAGCGTCACGTAGCCCTGGTCGCGGCCGACGATCTGCGCGTAGTTGCCGGCCGAGCGGGCGATCGCGCCGCCCTTGCCGATCTTCAGCTCGACATTGTGGACGATCGTGCCTACCGGCATCGAGCCGACCGGAGCGGCGTTGCCCGGCTTGATGTCGACGCTCTCGCCGGCCACCACCTTGTCGCCCGGCTGCAGGCGCTGCGGGGCCAGGATGTAGCTCTGCTTCCCGTCGGGGAAGTTGATCAGCGCGATGAACGCCGTGCGGTTCGGATCGTACTCGATCCGCTCCACCGTGGCGGCGACGCCGAGCTGCTCGCGACGCTTGAAATCGACGTTGCGCAGCACGCGCTTGTGGCCGCCGCCGCGGAAGCGGACGGTGATGCGGCCGAGATTGTTGCGGCCGCCGGAGGACGACTTGCCCTCCGTCAGCGCCTTCACCGGCTTGCCCTTGTAGAGCTCACGGCGGTCGACGAGCACGAGCTGGCGCAGGCTCGGCGTGACCGGTTTGAATGTCTTCAAGGCCATCGGCTTGGATCCCTAAATCCCGTCCTCAGAGCCCGGTCGTGACGTCGATCGAGTGGCCCTCGGCCAGGGTCACGATCGCCTTCTTCACGTCGGAGCGCTGTCCGCGGAGACCGCGGAAAATCTTCTTCTTACCCTTGGTGACAAGGGTGTTCACGGCCGTGACCTTCACGTCGAACAGCTTCTCGACGGCCTCCTTGATCTGAGGCTTCGTCGCCTTGGGGGCGACGCGGAAGACGACCTTGTTCTGCTCGGTCAGGTTGGTCGCCTTCTCGGTGATGACCGGGGAGACGACGATGTCGTAGTGGCGCGGATCGGCACTCATTTGAAACGCTCCTCCAGCGCGTCGACGGCAGCCTTCGTCAGGACGAGCGTGTCGCGGCGCAGGATGTCGTAGACGTTGATGCCCTGCACGGGCAGCACGTCGATCTGCGGGATGGCGCGGGCGGCCCGGCCGAAATTCACGTCGACCTCGGCACCGCCGATGATCAGCGCGTTCGAGAGGCCCATCTTGCCGAAGCGCTCGATGAGACCCTTGGTCTTGTGATCCTCGATCTTGATGTCGTCGACGACGATCAGGGTCGAGGCCTTGGCCTTGGCCGACAGGGCGTGGCGCAACGCCAGCGCGCGGACCTTCTTGGGCAGGTCGTGGCTGTGGTCGCGCGGCACGGGGCCGAAGGCGCGCCCGCCGCCGCGGAACTGCGGCGCCGAGGCCGCGCCGTGGCGGGCGTTACCGGTGCCCTTCTGCTTGTAGAGCTTCTTGCGGGTCCGGTTCACGTCCGAGCGGTTCTGCACGGCGTGGGTACCGGCGCGCCGCTTGGCGAGCTGCCAGCGGACCATGCGTTGCAGCAGGTCGGCGCGCGGCTCCAGGCCGAAGATCTCTTCGTTCAGCTCGACCGAGCCGGCGCCGGCACCGTCGAGGGTTTTGATATCGAGCTTCATCACGCGGTCTCCTCAGCCGCAGGGGCCTCGGTCGCCGGGGCGGAGGCGCCGTTCTCGCGGAACTTGCCCGGCAGCGGAACGTCGGCGGGGAGCTTGCGCTTCACCGCGTCGCGGATCTGGATCCAGCCGCCGGCGACGCCCGGGACCGCGCCCTCGACCAAGATCAGGCCGCGCTCGGGATCGGTGCGCACGACGCGCAGGTTCTGGGTGGTGACCCGCTCGACGCCGAGGTGACCCGGCATCTTCTTGTTCTTGAAGGTCTTGCCCGGGTCCTGGCGGCCGCCGGTCGAACCGATCGAGCGGTGCGAGATCGACACGCCGTGGGTGGCGCGCAGGCCGCCGAAGTTCCAGCGCTTGATACCGCCGGCGAAGCCCTTACCGGTCGTGGTGCCGGTGACATCCACGAACTGGCCGGGGATGAAGTGGTCCGCGGTGATCTCGGCGCCGACCGGGATCAGCGCGTCCTCGGACACGCGGAACTCGGCGAGCTTCTTCTTCGGCTCGACCTTGGCGACCGCGAAGCGACCCCGCTCGGCGGCCGAGACGTTCTTGACCTTGGCCTTGCCGACGCCGACCTGCAGCGCAACGTAGCCGTTCTTCTCGACGGTGCGGTGGGCAACCACCTGGCACTGATCGATCTTGAGCACGGTGACGGGGACATGCTCCCCCGCGTCCGTGAAGACGCGGGTCATGCCGACCTTCTGTGCGATGACGCCTGAGCGCATAGGTTCTCTCCCTCGCGCGATGAAACGGTAAGCTCTAAGTCCTCAGCGGACTCAGAGCTTGATCTCCACGTCCACGCCAGCGGCGAGGTCGAGCTTCATCAGCGCGTCCACGGTCTGAGGCGTCGGATCGACGATATCGAGCACCCGCTTGTGCGTGCGCATCTCGAACTGCTCGCGCGACTTCTTGTCGATGTGGGGCGAGCGGTTCACGGTGAACTTGGCGATGTGCGTCGGGAGCGGGATCGGGCCGCGGATGGTCGCGCCCGTACGCTTGGCCGTGGAGACAATCTCCTTGGTCGACGCATCGAGGATGCGGTGATCGAACGCCTTGAGGCGAATGCGGATGTTCTGACCGTTCATGATCCTGGAACCTTGAGAGGGACGGCGGGGTACGCGAGGCCTTCACCCCGCCGCGCCCTGCTAAGGATGCTTGCTCGAGCTCAGTCGTTGATGGCGGCGACGACGCCGGCGCCGACGGTGCGGCCGCCCTCGCGGATGGCGAAGCGCAGCTTCTCCTCCATGGCCACCGGCACGATCAGCGCCACGTCCATGGTCACGTTGTCGCCCGGCATCACCATCTCGGTGCCCTCCGGCAGCGTGCAGATCCCGGTCACGTCCGTGGTCCGGAAGTAGAACTGCGGCCGGTAGTTGGTGAAGAACGGCGTGTGGCGGCCGCCCTCCTCCTTGGTCAGGATGTACGCCTCGGCCTTGAACTTCGAGTGCGGCTTCACCGAACCCGGCTTGCACACGACCTGGCCGCGCTCCACGTCCTCGCGCTTCGTGCCGCGCAGCAGCACGCCGACGTTGTCGCCCGCCTGCCCCTGGTCGAGCAGCTTGCGGAACATCTCCACGCCCGTCACCGTCGTCTTGGTGGTCGCCCGGATGCCGACGATCTCGACTTCCTCGCCCACCTTCACGATGCCGCGCTCGACGCGACCCGTCACCACCGTGCCGCGGCCCGAGATCGAGAACACGTCCTCGATCGGCATCAGGAACGGCATGTCGATCGGACGCTCCGGCTGCGGGATGTAGCTGTCCACGGTCGCCATCAGCGCCAGGACCGCCTCCTTGCCGATCTTCGGCTCCTTGTCCTCGAGCGCCATCAGCGCCGAGCCCTTGGTGATCGGGATGTCGTCGCCCGGGAAGTCGTACTTCGACAGCAGCTCGCGCACCTCCAGCTCGACCAGCTCCAGGAGCTCCTCGTCGTCGACCATGTCGACCTTGTTGAGGAACACCACCAGCGCCGGGACGCCGACCTGGCGGGCCAGCAGGATGTGCTCGCGGGTCTGCGGCATCGGGCCGTCGGCCGCCGACACCACCAGGATCGCGCCGTCCATCTGCGCCGCGCCCGTGATCATGTTCTTCACGTAGTCGGCGTGGCCGGGGCAATCCACGTGCGCGTAGTGACGGTTCTGCGTCTCGTACTCCACGTGCGCCGTCGAGATCGTGATCCCGCGCGCCTTCTCCTCAGGCGCCTTGTCGATCTGGTCGTAGGCCGTGAACGTCGCCCCGCCCGTCTCGGCCAGGACCTTCGTGATCGCCGCCGTCAGAGACGTCTTGCCGTGATCGACGTGGCCGATCGTGCCAATGTTGCAGTGCGGCTTGGTGCGGGAGAACTTTTCCTTGCCCAT
>NZ_KB911283.1:0-21262 GCF_000383455.1 Methylobacterium sp. 285MFTsu5.1
TCCTCCGGCTTGTGCCCCTTCGTTCCCATCTGTCCGTCCTCGTCCTGGCCCGAAAGCCATACCTCAGGGCGGACCACTTCACTGGGGGCGGATCACCTCAGGAGGCACGCCGATCGCGGCGGGATTGTGGGCCTAGGGCCGCCGCATGGTCGCCGAGTAGCTCGATACTGGCAGCATGCCGCAGCCGCGCGGCTGCAGCCCGAAACATGCACGACGCAACTTCGCCCTTGGCGGGCGTATCCTCCCAGACACGGCTGGGGCCTACGGACTCCGGCCTCTTTCGTGAGGCTCGAGCATGTCGCCGTGGTTGACTGCCGTCCTGAGCCTCGAGACCGCGCTGTGCTCCACGATCCTAGCGGAGGCTGATCATGATCGTCAGGAAGTAGAGGAGCCGGCGGCTGAGATAGCCCGCGTGTCCGGTTGGCTCCTGTTGGCCGCTATAGGCTTCCTGCTTTGGTCAAGGCCAGCTGACTGGCGGCGGCGCGCTGCTAGGCAGGCGGTGACCTCGCCACGTGGAACACCCGTCCTGGCTACCTGTTCGCTTCCTGCGGCGACAGGAGTGCAAAGGATGGCTGGCCTGACGAAGAGACCTGAGAGCGACCCGCCGGAGCCCGAGTTGCCCCACGGTCTACCGATGCCGCCCAACACCGGCGACATGCCGCCACCGAGGCTACCGCCGGCTCCTGACGACGATCCCGCACCGCCGGGCAAAGAGCCGGCACCCGACATCGATGAGGTACCGGGCCTCTGATCAATCAGGCCTGAGGGCACGAAAAACGTGCCTGCGCGGCCAGGAGGAATGCAGCCTTCTCGTGTTGCTTCCGTGTTGCGTGGAGCAACCGCAACCACGTAGGCTCGGGTCGTAACCCTTTGTAATTTCACGGTCCGTGTTGCGACGTGTTGTGAGGTCAGAATGGGTCGCTGCGGCAAAGAAAAACCCGCCAAGTCACTGACGTGGCGGGTTAAATCCTGGCGACTCCGGTAGGGCTCGAACCTACGACCTGCCGCTTAGAAGGCGGCTGCTCTATCCAGCTGAGCTACGGAGTCGGGGCCAGGCGGCCCCAGAAGCCACGGGCTCGCCCGAGGGTCAAGCGCGCGGGGCGAGGACCGGCGCGGCGTCCCGGATCGGGCCGAGGATGGAGAGACTGCCCCGCGGCGATGCGCCGGACGCGCCTTAGCGATCCGGCGCCGGGAGCGGGCCGGGGTTGCGCGCCGCCGCGGATCCGGTCAGGCCGGAGCGCGGTTCATGCCGGGGCGCCGCGCCCCCGTCGGGAGACCGAGCTTGACCGCGCCGAGTCCCACAGCCTCGCCCTCCGGACATGTCCGGCGCCGCCGCCTCGCCGCCGGCCGGGGCAGCCTGAGCCGGCCGGGCGGCGATCTGCGGCGCCTGCCCACGGGCCTCGACCTCCGGAACGTGCGGCTCGTGGAGGGCGTGCGCGCCGCCTTCGCGTTCGGCGTCGTCATCCTCCTCAACATCTGGATCCAGTGGTCGCCGCTGCTGACCATGGCGCTCGCCGCCAACCTCGCCTGCTTCTGCGACAACGGCGGCCCGATGCGGGCGCGCCTGCGCGTCCTCACCGCCTTCTCGTTCCTCGGCGGCCTGCTCTGGGCCGGCCTCGGCCTGATCCAGCCCCTCGGCCTGCCGGTGGTCGTCCCGGTCGCCTGCGCGCTGATCTTCGCCTGCTCGTACGCGCGCGTCTGGAGCGTGCAGGCCCAGTCGGCCGGCAACGTGCTCGTGGTGGTGCTGTGCATCGCTCTCGACCGGCCGCTCGACGTCGTGCAGGCGGCCGTCACCGCGGCGATGTTCGCGGCCGGCGGTCTCTGGGCGACCTTCCTGGCCCTGGTCATCTGGCGGCTGCACCCGTACCGACCGGCCCACCGGGCGGTGGCGGAGGTCTGGCACAATCTCGCCCGGCTCTGCGGCGACCTCGAGCGGCTCGTCGCCCTGCCGGAGCCCGACACGGCCGCCTTCGACGGCCACGCGCGGGGCCACCGCCGCGGCGTGCGGGCGAGCATCGAGACCGCGCGGACCATGATCCTCGACCTCGCCCGCTCCCGCGAGCGGGTCTCGGACCGCACCGCCCAGGCCCTGCTGCGCCTGGAGAGCGCCGAGCAGATCTTCGCCGCGCTGATCGCCGTGGGCGAGTTGATCGACAGCCGGCCCGACGCGCGCCGCCGGGCGCTCGCCAAGGTCTTCCTGCGGCGCCTGCGCCCCCTGCTGGTGACCATCGCCCGGGCGATCCGCGACGACGTCAACCTCGACCTCGGCCGCCTGGAGCACTCCATCGTCCGGGTGGCCGACGGCCTGTCGGAGGACCCGACCCTGGCCCGTCTCGCCGACCGGATCGCCGGGCGCGTGCGGCTCGGCGCCAAGCTGTCGACGCCGGAGGGCTACCGGCCCGGTGGCACGATCACGGAGGGCGGCAGCCTCGACCGCTGGACCCGCTACGTCGGGCCGCTGGCGCAGAACTTCACCCTGGCCTCGCCCAACCTGCGGCACGCCCTGCGGGCGAGCGCGGTCGCGGCGCCGGCGCTCGCCGCCACCCTGACCTACGCGGGCGCCTTCACGCACTGGCTGGTGATGACCGTGGTGCTCACCATGCAGCCCTTCTACGCGGCGACGTGGCAGCGGGCCCTGGAGCGGATCGGCGGCACGGTGCTGGGCGGCCTCGTGGGGGCCGTGCTCGCCTACTACGCCACGAGCCCGCTGGCGGAGGCCGGGCTCATCCTCGTGCTCAGCATCGTCGGCTTCGCGGCGCGCCAGATCTCGTACGGGTTCTTCGTCACCTGCCTGACGCCCCTCGTGGTGCTGCTCGTCGAATTGCTGGAGCCCGGCCACAGCTCCTGGGAGATCGTCGCCATGCGGGGCGGCTTCACGGTGCTGGGCGGCGTGATCGCGGTGGCGAGCTGCCTGGTGCTCTGGCCGATCTGGGAGCCCGATCAGGTCCGGCAGGAGCTGCGCCGAGCGCTGAAGGCCCAGGCCGGGCTCGCCGAGGCGGTGCTCCGCGCGCCGCCCGGCGAGGGCCGCGAGGCCGCGATCGCGGCGCAGAGCCGCGAGGCCGGACTCGCCCTCAACGATCTGGAGGCGGCGCTGTCCCGCGCCCTGCAGCAGCCCCGGGCCGGCAGCCACCCGGAGGTGGAATCCGCCCTGGTGGCCGACGCGACTCTGCGCCGGATCAGCGCCCGGCTGATCGTCCTGCGGCACGCCCCGGAGGCGGCCGCCCCCGAGGCGGAGCCCTGGCGGGCCTGGATCACCGCGACCCTGGCGGCCCTGGGCGCGGACAGGCCCGTGCCCGAGCGGCCGGCGCTGGATCGCGGACAGTCGCTCGTGCGCCTCGTCAGCCAGGTCGATCTTCTGGTGGGAACCCTGCGGCCCGGGGAGATCCGGGCCGCGACGGTTGCGGATGGCGGAGCCCCGGCTTCGAGCAACGGGACCGCGGCGCGGGCCGGTCAGCCCGTCCTGCCGTCCTGACGGACGGCCCCCCGTCAGAACCGCGGCAGGGCGTTGGCCGGGCCGCCGGCATGCGGGCCGCTGTAGCGGTAGGCGGCCGGCCGGGCCGGGCCGGCGGCGTCCCGGTACAGGACGGGGGCGTTGCCGACCCAGCCCGAATAGGCCGAGGCCGGGTAGGGCGAGTGCTTCGAGTCCAGGCCCTGCGCGAGGGCGGGCGTGGCGACCGCGGCGACCAGGGCGGCGGCAGCGAGCATGCGAACGGTCATGATGATCTCCGAGTGTCTTCGTATGACTTCAGCGGGAAGTCATCCGGTCAACCGTGTCGAGTGAGGAAGATCGTCGTCGCGATGCGCTGGGCGGCGGTCTTGATCGCTCCGGCTTTGCTTGGCCGAATGTGACCTCTCAACGGAGATACTCTGCCCCGGGTTCGACCGCCGCCGTGCGCTGGCGCACGGGGAGACGCGGCGCGGGCCGGAAGGCGCGCGACGGGTCCAGGCACGGCCGGGGATGCGTCCCGCGCCGAAGCGTGGCACAGACCGCGGCCTGAGAGGGATGCAGACCATGCGGCTGATCGTCGGCCTCGGAAACCCGGGCGCGCGCTACGCGGGCAACCGCCACAATATCGGCTTCCTCGCCGTCGACGCGATCGCCCGACAGCACCGGGCGAGCCCGTTCCGCCACCGGTTCCAGGGCGAGGCCGCCGAGGTGGTGCTGGGCACCGAGCGGGCGATCCTGCTGAAGCCCTCGACCTTCATGAACGAGTCCGGCCGCGCGGTCTCGGAGGCGCAGCGCTTCTACAAGATCCCGCTCAGCGACGTGATCGTGCTGCACGACGAGCTCGACCTCGCGCCCGCCAAGCTCCGGGTGAAGCTCGGCGGCGGCAATGCCGGCCATAACGGCCTGCGCTCGATCACCGCGCAGTGCGGCAACGATTACCGCCGGGTGCGGCTCGGCATCGGCCATCCCGGCGACAAGGCGCTGGTCCATGCCTACGTGCTCAACGATTTCGGCAAGGCCGAGCTGCCCTGGGTCGAGGATCTCTGCCGGGCGGTGGCCGACCACGCCGCCCTGCTCGCCGCCGGCGAGGACGCGAGCTTCCAGAACAAGGTCCACCTCGCCATGGCCGGCCGCGGCTGGGACGACGTGAAGACGCTGGGCGCCAGAAATTGACACGCCCACACGGGGACGGGATATCGGGGCGGGCGAGAGGGTCCGATGAAGGCGGTGCGCGTCGCGCCCGGCTGTCGGCGGTTCGATTGCCTCCCGGCCGCCGCGGCCCGGCGCGTCGGTGTCGCGCGCGCTCGACCGAGGACGGGGCGCGCGGCGTCGTGTTCGCGGGCCCGATTCTCATCAACCCATTCCGCGCGTCGCCCGACGACGCGCTGCGACGGAACTGACCCATGGGCTTCAAATGCGGCATCGTCGGCCTGCCGAACGTCGGCAAGTCGACCCTCTTCAACGCGCTGACGCAGACGGCGGCCGCCCAGGCGGCGAACTACCCGTTCTGCACCATCGAGCCGAATGTCGGCGAGGTGGCGGTGCCGGATCCGCGGCTGAATGACCTCGCCCGGATCGCCTCCTCGAAGGAGATCATCCCGACGCGGCTGACCTTCGTGGACATCGCCGGCCTCGTGCGCGGCGCCTCCAAGGGCGAGGGCCTGGGCAACCAGTTCCTGGCCAATATCCGCGAGGTCGACGCCATCGCCCACGTGGTCCGCTGCTTCACGGACGGCGACGTCACCCACGTGGAGGGCAAGGTCGATCCGGCCGCCGACATCGAGACCATCGAGACCGAGCTGATGCTCGCCGACCTCGACAGCCTGGAGCGCCGCGCCCAGGCGCTGGAGAAGAAGGCCAAGGGCGCCGACAAGGAGGCCAAGGAGACCCTCGACCTCGTCAACCGCGCCCTGCCGCTGCTGCGCGACGGCAAGCCCGCCCGCCTCGTGGAGCGCAAGCCCGACGAGGAGAAGCTGTTCCAGTCGCTCGGCCTGATGACGGCCAAGCCCGTCCTCTACGTCTGCAACGTCGACGAGGGCGACGCCGACAAGGGCAACGCCTACTCGGACGCGGTCTTCGCCCGCGCCAAGGCGGAGGGCGCCGTGGCGGTGGTGGTCTCGGCCAAGATCGAGAGCGAGATCGCCGTGATGCCGGAGGCCGACCAGGCCGAGTTCCTGGAGGCGGTGGGCCTCGCCGAGCCGGGCCTGAACCGGGTGATCCGCGCCGGCTACGACCTGCTCGGCCTCGTCACCTACTTCACGGTCGGCCCCAAGGAGGCCCGCGCCTGGACGATCACCAAGGGCACCCGAGCGCCGGGCGCGGCCGGGGTGATCCACTCGGATTTCGAGAAGGGCTTCATCCGGGCCGAGACCATCGCGTTCAAGGACTACACGGCGCTCAACGGCGAGGCCGGGGCCCGGGACGCCGGCAAGCTCCGGCTGGAGGGCAAGGATTACGTGGTGCAGGACGGCGACGTGCTGCACTTCCGCTTCGCCAACTGAGGTCGGCCTCACCCCGTCATCGCGCGCGCAGCGACGCGACCCAGGGCAGCGCGACCCCGGTGAGCGCGGCGCCGCCTGGATCGCTTCGCTCCGCTCGCAAAGACGGCGATCCCAATCGCCTGCCCCACTGATCAACGTGACGAGCCCGCCATGCCCGATCCCGCCCTGGAAGACTTCTCCGTCGGCGACGTGATCGTCGGGGAGCCGCTGACGGTGACCCGCGACGACATCGTGGGCTTCGCGAAGGATTTCGACTTTCAGCCCTTTCACCTCGACGAGGCGGCGGCGGAGACGACCTTCGCGGGCCGGCTGATCGGCTCGGGCTGGCACACGGCGGCCCTGGGCATGCGCCTGCTCCAGCAGGGGCCGTTCCGGGGCGGCTCGTCGCTGGGCGCGCCCGGCATCGACGAGCTGCGGTGGCTCGCGCCGGTCCTGCCGGGGGACGCGCTGACGCTGACCTTCCGGGTCGCGGGCCTGCGCGACTCGGCCTCGAAGCCGGGCCTCGGCTTCCTGACCGCCGAGGTCGCCCTCGCCAACCAGCGCGGCGAGACGGTCCTGACCCAGCGCTTCACCTTCATGCTGGCCCGCCGCGGCACCGATCCCCTGCCCCCGCGGCCCGTGGAGATCGGCGTGCCGGGGCCGGTCACCGAGCCGGAGGATGCCGAGATCCTGCCGTTCCTGCGGGACGCCGAGATCGGGGCCGTGCGGGAGCTAGGCGCCTACCCGTTCAGCGCCGAGGCGATCGTGGCCTTCGCGCGGGCCTACGACCCGCAGGCCTTCCACCTCGACCACGACGCGGCCAAGCGCAGCCATTTCGGCGGCCTCTGCGCCTCCGGCTGGCACACGGCGGCCGCCTACATGAACCGGATGCTGACGACCCGCGCCCGGGACGCCGCCTACACGGCCGCCCGGGGGCCGGTCCCGGAGGCGGGCCCCTCCCCCGGGTTCAAGAACCTGCGCTGGCTGAAGCCGGTCTACGCGGGCGACACGGTCCGGTTCAGCGCCAAGCTCACCGACAAGCGCGCCTCGGCGTCGCGGCCGGGCTGGGGCTTGGCCTTCGCGCGCAACACCGGGGTGAACCAGCGCGGCGAGGCGGTCTTCGCCTTCGACAGCGCGGTCTTCCACCAGTGGGAGCCGTGAGCGGGCCTCAGGCCGGCGCCTTGCCGAGCACCGCGAGGGACTGACCCAGATACACGCCCGACGGCCACGGCGCCGCCGTGCCGTCGAGGAACGTCACGCTGTCGAAGCCGATATGGTCGGCCCAGGTCTGCCAGACGCTGCGCTCGATGAACGTGTTGAGGTGCGGCACCGTGCTGGTGCGCTGCTCGCCGACCGTCTTGGTGAAGACACCCCAGTGCGAGGCCATGCCGAACTCGAGGAACGAGGCCACGACGCGGCCCCCGGGCCTGAGGGCGCGGTGCATCTCCTCCAGGTAGATGTAGCACTCCGTGTGCAGGAGATGCGTGAACACGCTGAAGGCCGAGACGAGGTCGACGCTGCCGTCGGCGACCGGCAGCGACAGCGCCGTGTTCCGGGCGAAGCGGTAGTCCCTGGGACAGCGGCGCTTCGCGTAGTCCAGCAGGTCCTGAACGACGTCGAGGCCCAGATACGCGACGCTCGCGGTGCGGGCGAGATGCACCGCCAGGCGCCCGGAGCCGCACCCGAAATCGACCACCGACTGGCCGTCCCGGAGCCCGAAATGCTGGAGGATCTCGCACTCGATCGCGCCGATGCGGTCGTAGTCGCCGCCCACCGCCACGCTCATCGCCTCATCCAGGGGCAAGTCGCGCATCAGTTGGCGGACGTACGCCTCGTAATCCTCGACGAAATGAAATTTCGCCATCGCGGCCACCTCGAAGGTGTCGAGATCGGACTGGGATGATCAGTCCATCCGCCGTCGAGATTTGTTCTTCCCCACGGCGCTCCGGCATCCGTTCTGCCGAACACCGTCGAGCCGCGAAAGCGGCCGCGCGGATACGGGGCGCGAATTGCCCCCGAGGCTGCCTTTTCGGTCACACCGCGTTCGGGAAGACCCGGATACTGCGCCGGGCGGCCGCGGCTGCGGGAGAATCCGCCCTCACGCCGCCCGGCGGCGCTCCGGGTAGAGCTCGTACAGGCCCTCGCGGCTCGCCGCGCAGATGCCGCGCTCGGTGATGATCCCGGTCACGAGGCGCGACGGAGTCACGTCGAAGGCGGGGTTGGCCACCGGGCTGCCGGGGGAGACGACCTCGATCGTGGCGAAGCCGCCGTCGGGCAGCCGGCCGGTCATGTGGGTGACCTCGCGCCCGTCGCGCTCCTCGATCGGGATCTCCTTCACCCCGTCGTCGAGGGTCCAGTCGATGGTCGAGAACGGCAGGGCGGCGTAGAACGGCACGCCGTTGTCGTGGGCCGCCAGCGCCTTCAGGTAGGTGCCGATCTTGTTGCAGACGTCGCCGCTCGCCGTGGTCCGGTCCGAGCCGACGATGCAGAGATCGACGCCGCCGTGCTGCATGAGGTGGCCCCCGGCATTGTCGGCGATGACCGTGTGCGGCACGCCGTGGCCGTTCAGCTCGAAGGCCGTGAGCGCGGCACCCTGGCTGCGCGGCCGGGTCTCGTCGACCAGGACGTGGACCGGCACGCCCCGCTCGTGGGCGGCGTAGATCGGCGCGAGCGCCGTGCCCCAGTCCACCGTCGCCAGCCAGCCGGCATTGCAGTGGGTCAGGACCGTGACCGGCCGGTCGCCGCCCCTTGCCGCGTGGAGGTCGGCGATGATCTGGCCGCCGTGGGCGCCGATCGAGCGGCAGCTCGCCACGTCCTCCTCGGCGATGCGGCCGGCCTCCGCGAAGGCGCGGGCGAAGCGCTCGTCCGGCGCGACCTGGCGCAGGTTGGTGGAGACCCGGTCCAGTGCCCAGCGCAGGTTGATCGCTGTCGGCCGCGTCGCCGAGAGGGTCGCCACCGCCCGGTCGATCCCGTCGTGGGACGCGTCGGCGCGCATGGCGAGCGCCAGCCCGTAGGCGGCCGTGACGCCGATCAGCGGCGCGCCCCGCACGATCATCGTGCGGATCGCCACCGCGGCGTCCTCCAGCGTGGCGAGGCGCTTCAGCTCGAACGCGAAGGGCAGGCGGGTCTGGTCGATCACCTGGACGCTGAGGCCGTCCGGGTCCGGGAAGATCGTGCGGTAGGGCTGGCCGTCGATGTTCATGGCCGCTCCTGTGCCACAGCGGGGCGGATTTTGCACCCGTGGGCGCGGACGGCGACAGCCTGGGGATGCGCGGCCGGGCGCCGGTGAGCCTTCCTCAACCTTAGCAGGTCGTTAAGGGGGTCGTGCCTAGCCTCGGGGGTAAGTCCCCGTCCTGCGTCCGGTCCCGCATGCGCTCGCTTCGCCGTCCCGCATCGCCCTACGAGACTTTCGTCGACAGCGTTCGCCCCTTCCTGGGCAAGCGCCTGACGGAGCTCGGCGGCTTCGTGCTGTTCACCGGCGCGGTCGCGCTGACCGTGGCCCTGGCCACGTGGTCGATCGACGACCCGAGCCTCAACCACGCCACCGACCACGCCGCCCACAACGTCCTCGGCCAGCCGGGCGCCGTCGTGGCCGACCTCGCCATGCAGATCCTGGGCCTGGGTTCCCTGGCCTTCGTGCTGCCGCCGGTGCTCTGGGGCATCCGGCTGATGCGGGAGCGCAACCTGCCCGAGGGCGGGCTGCGCATCGCCCTCTGGATCATCGGCTTCTGCGCCGCGAGCGCGGTGGCGAGCGCGCTCCCGCCGACGACCCGCTGGCCCCTGCCCACCGGCCTCGGCGGCGTGGCCGGCGACGGCCTGCTGTCGATGGCGCGGGTGATCGTCGGCGCGGTCTCGTCGGCGGCGGCCCACCTCGTCGGCTTCGGCTACGCCGCCGTGGCGATCCTCAGCCTGACCGGCGCCTGCCGGTTCGGCGCCGTCGAGGAGGACAGCCTGCACGACGATCCCTACCCCGTCCGGCGCGCGCCGGCGCGGGGCCGGGATTCGGGCCGCGACGAGCGCGAGGATTCCGACGAGCCGAGCCTCGGCCTCGTGGGTGTCGGCGCCCTGGCGCAGGGGCTGATGGGCCTGCGCGGCGCCGCGGCCGACCGGATCGCCGCGTGGCGCGCCGGCCGGGCCGAGCCGATCGACGGCGCGTCGCCCGCCCTCGCAGCCCGCCGCGCCTTCACGGACGCCGACCTTCCCTGGGCCGAGCACCTGCCCGAAGGCCGGCAGGCCGGCGCGAGCCGGCGCGAGCCCGTCTTCGACGCGTCCGAGGACTCCCCCGCGGCACCGGCCCGCCGCGCCGCGCCGCCGCGGGACGACGCGGAGGACGATCCGGAGGCGTCCGAGGCGCCGCAGCGCCCGGTCCCGCCGCGGGCCGAGCCGAACGCGTCCCGGGTGGCGCCGCCGCCCGCAGCGCCCGTGCCGGCACGGCGCGCGCCCGCGCCGCCCGTCCGTCCCGAGGATTACGCCCTGCCCGCCCTCGACCTGCTGGCGGCCCCCCGCGGCCCGTCCCAGGCGAGCCTGATCTCGGCCGATGCCCTGGAGCAGAACGCCACGCTGCTGGAGGCGACCCTCGGCGATTTCGGCGTGCGCGGCGACATCCTGGCGGTGCGGCCGGGCCCGGTCGTCACCCTCTACGAGCTCGAGCCCGCCCCCGGCACCAAGTCCAGCCGCGTGATCGCGCTCGCCGACGACATCGCCCGGTCGATGTCGGCGGTCTCGGCCCGCGTCGCGGTCGTGCCCGGCCGGAACGCCATCGGCATCGAGCTGCCGAACGCCAAGCGCGAGACGGTCTACCTGCGCGAGCTCCTGGCCTCGACGGACTTCGCCGAGAGCAAGCACAAGCTGGCGCTGTGCTTAGGCAAGAACATCGGCGGCGAGCCGATCATCGCCGACCTCGCGCGCATGCCGCACCTTTTGGTCGCCGGCACCACCGGCTCGGGCAAGTCGGTGGCGATCAACACCATGATCCTGTCGCTGCTCTACCGGCTGAAGCCCGAGGAGTGCCGCCTGATCATGGTCGACCCGAAGATGCTGGAGCTGTCGGTCTACGACGGCATCCCGCACCTGCTCTCCCCGGTCGTCACCGACCCCAAGAAGGCGGTCATCGCCCTCAAGTGGGCCGTGCGCGAGATGGAGGAGCGCTACAAGAAGATGGCCAAGATCGCCGTCCGGAACATCGACGGCTACAACGCCCGGGTCGCCGAGGCGGCGGCGCGCGGCGAGGTGCTGACCCGGACCGTGCAGACCGGCTTCGACCGCCACACCGGCGAGGCGGTGTACGAGGACGAGGCGATGGATCTGGCGCCGCTGCCGTACATCGTGATCGTGGTCGACGAGATGGCCGACCTGATGATGGTGGCCGGCAAGGACATCGAGGGGGCGATCCAGCGCCTGGCGCAGATGGCGCGCGCGGCGGGCATCCACCTGATCATGGCGACGCAGCGCCCGTCGGTGGACGTGATCACCGGGACGATCAAGGCGAACTTCCCGACCCGGATCAGCTTCCAGGTGACGAGCAAGATCGACAGCCGCACGATCCTGGGCGAGATGGGCGCCGAGCAGCTTCTGGGCCAGGGCGACATGCTGTTCATGGCCGGGGGCGGGCGCACGACGCGGGTGCACGGGCCGTTCTGCTCGGACAGCGAGGTCGAGAGCGTGGTCGCCCACCTCAAGCGCCAGGGCCGCCCCAGCTACCTCGACGCCGTCACCGCCGACGACGAGGAGGGGACGCCCGAGAAGGGCGGCGGCAAGGGCAAGGCCGGCGCCGCGGAGCTCGAACTCGACGGCGCGGTGTTCGATCAGGGCTCCTTCGGCGAGGCCGGCGGCGACCTCTACGACCAGGCCGTGCAGGTCGTGCTGCGCGACCAGAAGGCGTCGACGAGCTACATCCAGCGCCGCCTGCAGATCGGCTACAACCGCGCCGCCTCGCTCATGGAGCGGATGGAGATCGAGGGCATCGTCGGCCCGGCCAACCACGCCGGCAAGCGCGAGATCCTGGTCGAGGAGGCGGTCGGCTGAGAGCGCGGGCCTGCCGCGCTCGCGGCACCCCCTCCCCCGTGCGGCCGACGCGTGTTCGCGGTGCGCCCTGCGACGGAGCACGACGCGCCCCCTCTCCCGAGCGGGAGAGTGTTGGGGGGAGGCATGGGAAGTCTCCGGACAGGGCACGCGTTTGACGCGCGGACGGGGCGCGCCGTCTTCTGAAGCTTCGCGTCCCTCACCCCCACCCTCTCCCGCACGGGAGAGGGGACCCGCGCTCTCGATCTCAGGGACAGAGAGACCGCGAGCGCGTGCAGCCGGCAGCTCAGCGGGAGAGGCCGCGCGGATCGGATCACCGTATTCGGCCAGCCCCCGCCCAACCCGAAAAATTTCGCGCGACGCGGAACCGGCCCTTCGCCCGCACGTTACGCGCGTGCGAGGCCTGGAAACGGGCTCGCTCTGAGGGCGCCGGGCACGGTGTCCGGTGCTGCTTGTAGTCACGTTGCTCGTCGGAGGATGTGGTTATGAGGACGTACGACGTTTCGCCCCTGTTCCGGTCGTCCATCGGGTTCGACCGCCTGTTCGAACTGATCAACCAAGCCGACCGCGTCGAGCCGTCGGCCGCCTGGCCGCCCTACAACATCGAGAAGGTGGCCGAGGACCAGTACCGCATCACCATGGCGGTCGCGGGCTTCACGCCGGACGAGATCGAGCTGACCCAGCAGGACACCACGCTCCTCGTCTCGGGTCAGAAGGCCGCCCAGGAGGGTGAGAAGCACTATCTCTACCGCGGCATCGCGGCCCGCACGTTCCGCCAGACGTTCAATCTGGCCGAGCACGTGAAGGTCGTGGGCGCGTCGCTGGAGAACGGCCTGCTCACCGTCGCGCTGAAGCGCGAGGTGCCGGAGGCGCTGAAGCCCCGCCGCATCGCCATCGGCGGCACGACGGCCGCGTCCGGCCAGGACAACGCCCCGGCGCAGATCGCCCGCGAGGCCAAGGCAGCCTGAATGGCAGCCTGAATGGCGGCCTGATCCGGTGCCCCGGGCGGCGCGCCCGGGCACCCCTGTCGACACGGATGACATCCCTCACGGGTCCGCGGACCCGCGGGCCCGTTCCCACGACTGCACCGCATTCGATGGAGCGAGGACCATGAGCGTGAGAGATCTGATTCCCTGGGACCGCAACCCCGCCCCGGCGCCGGCCGCCCTGTCGCAGGAGCCGGCCAACCCCTTCCTGACGCTGCACCGGGAGATGAACCGCCTGTTCGACGACGTGTTCGGCGGGTTCGGCGGGATGCCGAGCCTCGCGGGCCGCGGCTTCGGCTGGCCCCATGTCGAGCTGGCGGAGGCGGACGGCGCGCTCCGCGTCTCCGCCGAGCTTCCCGGCCTCGACGAGAAGGACGTCGAGCTGCTCATCGCGGACGGCGTCCTGACCCTGAAGGGCGAGAAGCGCGCGGAGACCACCGACACGGGCCGCGGCTATTCCGAGCGCAGCTACGGCCGCTTCGAGCGGTCGATCGCCCTGCCCGTGCCGGTGGAGGAGGACAAGGCCGAGGCGACGTTCCGCAACGGCGTCCTCACGGTGACGCTGCCGCGCGCGGCCGAGGCGCCGGAGCGCCGCCGGCGCATCGCCATCAACGGCACCGGCGCGCCGGCCGCCAAGCACTGAGCCGGGCCCTGGGCCGACCCTGGGGGTGACCGCCTGCGCGGTCGCGGACCCGAACGCATGACGCGACGGCCGGCGCGGCCCGATCGGGCGTGCCGGCCACCCCAGCCTTTGCTCACGATGAGGAGGGTCGCATGCAGCCGATCGATACCAACCCCGTCCATCCCGCGTTCCATCCCGAGATCGGGCGCCTCGGTCCGGTGGCGGCCGCCAGCCTGAGGCCGCAGGCGGTCGAGCCGTTCGAGGCCTTCGTGGCGCCGGGCGACGTCTTCCGGCATCCCCGGGAGGTGCTGCGCTATCCCGGCCTGTCGCGGGCCGAGAAGCGGGCGATCCTCGCCTCCTGGGCCTCCGACGCCCGCGCGGTCGAGTCCTGCCCGACGCTGCGCTGCCTGCCGGGCTGCCGGGCCGAGCCCGTGCCGCTGAGCGCGATCCTGGAGGCGCTCCAGGCGCTCGACGAGGGTTCGGCACCGCCCGCAGCCCCGCCGCCCGAGCCCCCCGTCCCCGCGGCGCTCTTCCGGCGCTGGGAGCGCGGTCCGGCCGGACCGGAGCCCCTGCTGAACTGAGCCGGGGAGGCGCGCGATGGCAACCTTCGACCTGCGGGGTGGGCACGGGCTCCTGCCCCGGTCGCGGCGCGGCCGGCGCCGAGGGCCGGCGCGGACCACCGACAGCACGGTGCTCGGCCGCTGGTTCCTGTCCGTGGCCCTGTGCCTCGCCCTGGCGGCGCCCTGCCCGGCGCCCGCCCTGCCCTGGGTGCTGGCGGCCCTGCTGAGCCTGTCGGGCTTCGCGTGGCTCGGCCGGGCGATCACGCGGGCCGGGCCGCCGGCCAACGCCCGGCACCTGACCGCCTGGGACGCGGCCCTGCTGTCCTTCGCGGCGAGCTTCGCCGTCCAATCGGCGGCGCGCCTCGGCCTCTTCGGCGGCTGAGCGCGCCCCTCCAGGGAGGCAACCATGCAAGATGGGACGATCGGAATCCGAAACGCCATCTCGCCCGGCCCGGCGGCCGCGCGCCTGCCCGACATGGAGCGCGCCCTGGTCAACCCGGCCGCGGTGTTCGACACCCCGGCCGCGTTGCGCGATCATCCCCGGCTGCTCCCGAGCTGCAAGCGGGAGATCCTGCGGCGCTGGGCCTGGGACGAGTACCTGAAGGAGGTCGCCGCCGCCGAGGGCATGGCCGAGGGCGAGCCGTCGCGGCTCGACGCCGTGAAGGCTGCCCTCCTGGCGCTCGGCGAGGCGCGGCGTCCCGATCCCGCCGCGCCGGCCGCCGCGATCCCGGCGCCCCGGGCGCTCGATCGCGCGGCGGCCTGAGCGCGCCGCGGCCGTCACACGACCATCACACGACCGAGAACCGGAACTCCGTGGCGGCCGCGAAGGTCTCGCCCGGCCGCAGGACCGCAGAGGGGAAGCCGGGCTGGTTCGGCGCGTCCGGAAAGCCCTGCGTCTCGAAGCAGACGCCGTCGCCCGACCGGTAGATCCGCCCGGACGGGCCGATCAGGCGCCCGTCGAGGGTGTTGCCGCTGTAGAGCTGCAGCGCCGGCTGCGTGGTCCAGACGTCGAGCCGCCGCCCGCTGCCGGGATCGACGCAGGTGGCGGCCGGCCGCAGCGTCCCGGCGGCCCCGCGCAGCGCGAAGGTGTGGTCGTAGCCCTTGGCGTAGATGAGCTGCGTGTCCCCGGCGCGGATCCGCGCCTCCAGGGCCCGCGGCGCGCGGAAATCGAACGGCGTCCCGGCGACCGGCAGCAGCGCGCCGGTGGGGATCTGAGTCGCGTCGGTCGGCGCGAAGGCGTCCGCCTCGACCTGCACGACGTGGCCGAGGACGCCGCCCGCCCCCTCGCCGGCGAGGTTGAAGTAGCTGTGGTTCGTGAGGTTCAGGACCGTGGGCCGGTCGGTCACCGCGGCGTAGTCCACGCGCAGCACGCCCTCCGCGGGCAGGCTGTAGGTGACGCGGACGTCGAGAGTGCCCGGAAACCCCTCCTCCCCGTCCGGCGAGCGGCGGCTCAGGACGAGGCGCGTCGCGTCGCTGAGTTCCGCCCGCCACAGGCGCCGGCCGAAATTCTCCGGGCCGCCGTGGAGGGTGTTGGGGGGCTCGTTCACCGGCAGCCGGTAGTCGTGCCCGTCGAGGCTGAAGCGCCCGCCCGCGATGCGGTTCGCGTAGCGCCCGACGATCGCGCCGAAGCTCGGGCTCACGGTCTCGTAGCCCGCCAGGGTGTCGAGGCCGAGCACGACGTTGGCCGGACGGCCGGTGCGGTCGGGCACCTCGATCGCCGTGACGGCCGCGCCGTACTCGATGACGGCGACGCGCAGGCTGCCCCGGCTCAGGGTGTGGCGGCCGACCGGTCGGCCGTCCGCCGTCGTGCCGAACGGTTCGGCCGGCATCCGGCTAGCGCTTCCAGACCCCGAGCCGCTCGCTCCGGGCGTGGTCCTCGGCCGCGACCAGTTCGGGGCTCGCCTCCGGGGCGGCGCGGCCGCCGCCGTTGAACAGCACCACCTCGGAGAGATCGCGCCCGTCCACGAGGCAGTTCATGTTCGCGCTGCCGGGGGCGGGCTGGCAGGTCACCGACCGGTTGCCGATGTACCGGGCCAGCTCCTCCGCCTGGCCGCCCCGCACCCACTCGACGCCGAACAGATGCACGACCTTGCCGCCGACCTTGAGGGTCGCGGTATCGATCACCTGGGCCTGTCCGGTCACGGCGTTCGGCGGCAGCGGCGCGTCGGGCTCGGGATCGCCGCCTGTCTCGGGGGGCGGCGTCACCGTGTCGGGGGCCGAGGCCGGGGGGGCTGCGGGCCGCGCGTTCGGCGCGGCGCCGCTCGGGGCTTCCGCGCGGGAATCCGTGCGGGAAGCGGTCGGGGCGGCGGGGCGCCCGGATTCCGGCGCGGAGCGGTCCAGCACGAGCCCCGCGGCGAGCACCGCCACCAGGGTGCCGGCGACGGCGCCGAGGAGCAGCCGGCGCTGCCGGCGCCCGCCTTCATCGATCCCGCCCCCGCCGAGGCTGAGGCGGTCGCGCACGTGGCCGAGGCCGTCGCGCAGCGTCTCGCCGAACCGTCCGGGACCGCTGTTCCAGGCCGCCGCCGGATCCGCGCCCGCGGCCGGCCCGGCCTCCGCGTCGACGGGCGGGCGGGCGAAGCGTCCGCGCAGGTTCGTCCGCAGGCTGGCGAACCGGCCGGCGGCGGTCTGCGCCAGCACGCGGCCCTGCTCGGAGGAGCGCTCCGCCAGGGAGCGCGCCCGCTCGGACTGGGTCCCGACGAAGCGGGCGGTCGCGGCCTTCATCTCGTAGGCGCCGCTCAGCAGGGACGAGTCCCGGGCCTCCTCGGCGGTCGCCGGGGCCGGTTCGGGCTCGGGCTCCGGCGGCAGGAACAGGGCGGGATGGCGCGCGCGCAGCTCCGCGACGAGGTCCGCCAAGGTCATCGGCTCGGAGGTGCCCTCCCGCCGCCGCGCGGCCCCGTGGCGGTCGAGGACGCGGAGGCCGGTCCCGGACTCGTCGGGGGCGCAGGCGGCCTCGGCCAGGAGCTCCAGGGTCCGGACCGCGACGGGACGCGGACGCGCGCGCGCGATCTCGGCCCGGATCGTCTCGCGCAGGGCGAGGCGGCCGGGACTGTCGAGAACCGGCCGGGCCGGCTCCGTCTCCTGTTGCTCCACCACCGTTGAAGACGTCATTCACCCGATCCCGGCATCACCGACGCGCGGCGCGAAGGAAGCTCGATCGCGCCTCCCGACGAAGGGCGCCCGCGGGCGCCCCACCCGCAGGACCGATCCCGCAACGCGCCCCGCCGCACGCTCCCTCGCTGGCGCCCTTCCTAGCCGCCCTTGCGGGCATTCTTGTAGGGGCCGCCGCACACCCCGCGCGAGCCCGTGCTCGCCGCGGGGTGGCGGACCGCGACGCGCGGCTCTTACGCCTTGCCGGGCGAGGCGGCCAGGGTCCCGGCCTGGATGCTCCGCCGCAGGACGCGACCGGTCTCGCCGAGGATGTAGGGCCGCGTCCCGGCGAAACCCACCTCCAGGACCAGCTCGGCCTCGCCGCTGGACACGGCGCCCCGGCCCGGATTGGCGGTGCGGAAATCGACGATCGTGCGGATCGTGCAGGTCTCGGTGTCGCAGGCGGCGCGCATCGCCCGCGGCTCGTAGCGCCGCTCGGGCCAGCGCTGGACGAAGCTGCGCTTCTCGGCGACCAGGGCCGCCGTGGTGATCGGCCGCCCGTAGAAGCGTACGCGGGTCGCGTAGTACTGGGTCGCGGCCCCGACCATGGTGTCGCTTGGACCCGAGACGGTGGCGAGGTAGCTCGTCGTCAGCGCCCGGGCGGCGGCCACGCGCTCCGCCGACGCGCCCGGCGCCGGGGCGGTCGCGGCCGGCGTCTCGGCGAGCCGGTGCGGATGGCGCGCGGGGTGGTGCAGGTGTTCCCGGACCGGCGGACGCTCCAGGGCGGCCGCCCGCTTCGGTCCCGGCGCCCGCGTGGCCGCCGCCTTCGGCAGGGCGTCCTCGCCCGGCTCGGGTCTGGCGGCCTGCCGGACCGGCTCGGCGGCGCGTACCGGCGCTTTCGCCGCGTCCTTCGTCGATTCCTTCGCCGCCTCCTGCGCCGATTCCTTTCCCGGACCCTGCGCGGAACCCTGCGCCTGCGCGGCGGCCCGGGGCGGCGGGTCGACCCAGGCGCTCTGGGCGGCGGCACCGCCCGCGAGGGCGAACGGCAGGAGCATGCCGAGGGCGAGGGCCTGGGGACGGACGGGACGTGTGGCGGACATCGGTGCCTTCCTGGCGGCCGGGGCGGGCATCATGGAGAACGCGCCCGCGTGGGTCGGGGGTTCCACGAAGGGCTCGGGCGCGCCCACATCCTGCCGAACTCCGCGACGGCGACCAGCCCGGAATTGCGGGGATGATGGGGTTGCGTTCGTGCGTTTGGGTACCAAGTCGGGGACAGACTTGGCCTTTGGCCGGTCCCGGGTTCCCTACCGCGTTCCAGACTGCCCGCTCCCCCGTGCACCGAGGCTCCCTTGGCCCGACCTGAGACCGAGTCGCCCTCCGGCCCGCTTCCCGGGAGCGCGCGATGAGCACGCAGCCGCGCCGGGCCCTGCTGCTCTGCAACGCCAAGGCGCGCAACGGCGCCCTGGATCTCGACGAGGTGCGGGAAATCCTGCGTGCGGGCGGCATCGAGCCGGAGGAGCCGCCGCCGGAAGCCGATTGCCGCGACGTGATCCGCGACCGGGCCGGCGCGGTCGATCTCGTGATCCTGGGCGGCGGCGACGGCACCATGAACTACGCCGCGCCCGCGCTGGTGGCGAGCGGCCTGCCCTTCGCGATCCTGCCGCTCGGCACGGCGAACGACCTCGCACGCTCCCTCAACCTGCCGCTCGACCCCCTGGCGGCGGCCCGCTTCATCCCGACCGCGCAGGCGCGGCCGGTGGATCTCGGCTGGGTCAACGGCCACTACTACTTCAACGTGGCGAGCATCGGCTTCTCGGCGGAGCTCGCGGGCGAGTTGACGTCCGAATCGAAGAAGACCTGGGGCGTCCTCGGCTACGCGGTGGCGGCCGTCCGGGTCCTGCGCCGGGTCCGGCCCTTCACGGTGACGATCGAGCACGACGGCGTGGTGGAGAAGGTCACCACGATCCAGGTTTCGGTCGGCAACGGGCGCCACTACGGCGGCGGCATGACCGTGGAGGAGAGTGCCGCGGTCGACGACGGCAAGCTCGATTTCTACAGCCTGGAGATCAAGCACTGGTGGCGGCTCCTCGCGCTGCTGCCCGCCCTGCGGCGGGGCACGCATGGACGGGCCGCCGACGTGCGGGCGTTCCACACCCAGGAGATCCGGCTCTCGACCCGCAGGCCCCGGCCGGTGAACACCGACGGCGAGCTGACCACGCGCACGCCCGCCCATTTCAAGGTCTTCCCGAAGATCCTGCAGGTCCTGGCGCCCGAACCGGTGCGCGGACCGGCCCCCTTCGACCTGACGGCCCTCGGGAGCCGCCTGTTCCCGACCAGCGAGGCACCGCGCCCGTGACCGATCTGCTCCAGCTCGCCAGTCAGCCCGCCGTCTGGGCTGCCCTCGCCACGCTCGTGGTGATGGAGGTGGTGCTCGGCATCGACAACCTGATCTTCATCTCGATCCTGACCAACAAGCTGCCGCCCGAGCATCAGACGCGGGCGCGGCGCATCGGGATCGGGCTGGCTCTGATCCTGCGGCTGGGGCTGCTCGGCACGGTGGCGTTCATCGTGCACCTGACCGAGCCGGTCTTCTCGGTGCTGGGCCAGGACTTCTCCTGGCGCGACATGATCCTGATCGGCGGCGGCCTGTTCCTGCTCTGGAAGGCGACCAAGGAGATTCACCACACGGTGGATCCGGAGCCCGAGACCCCGGGCGTGACCGGGGGTACGATCGGCTTCGGCGCGGCGATCGGCCAGATCCTGCTCCTCGACCTCGTCTTCTCCATCGACTCGATTATCACGGCGGTCGGCATGACCGAGCACGTGCCGGTGATGATGGTGGCGGTGGTGGTCGCCGTGGTGGTGATGCTGGTCGCCGCCGAGCCGCTCTCGGCCTTCATCGCCCGAAACCCCACCGTGGTGATGCTGGCCCTCGGCTTCCTGATCATGATCGGCATGACGCTGATCGCCGAGGGGTTCGGCGCGCACGTGCCGAAGGGCTACATCTACACCGCGATGGCCTTCTCGGCCGGCGTCGAGGGCCTCAACATGCTGGCCCGCCGGCGCCGCCGTCCCGCCCGGGACGGCGCCCCCGCGTCGACCGGTCCGGCGCGGCGCGCCTGAGAGGGAGCGACCGTCATGCGGATGCGCGCGGCCCTCCTCCTCCTGCTCCTCCCCGCCGCCGTCCACGCAGAGACGAAACCGATGGCGCCCGATCCGACGGTCCTGCACGACCTCGCCCCCACCGGCACGCTGCGGGCGGCGATCAACCTCGGCAATCCGGTCCTGGCCCAGGCCGGCGCCGACGGCCCCGCGGGGGTGTCGGTCGACCTCGCGCGGGCGCTGGCGGCCCGACTCGGCGTGCCGGTGGCGTTCGTGACCTTCCCGGGGGCCGGCGCGGTCTCGGGCTCGGCGGGCTCCGGGACCTGGGACATCTGCTTCCTGGCGATCGACCCGAAGCGGGCGGAGGGGATCGCCTTCACGGAGCCCTACGTGCTGATCGCCGGCAGCTACCTCGTGCCGGCCGCCTCGCCGATCCGCTCCCCGGAGGCGGTGGACCGCGACGGCGTGCGCGTGTCGGTCGGGCGCGGGAGCGCCTACGACCTGTATCTGACCCGCGCCCTCCAGCACGCGACCCTGGTGCGGGCGCCGACCTCCGCCGAGGCGGTCACGGCCTTCGCCCGGGACGGGCTCGACGTCGCGGCCGGCGTCCACCAGCCCCTCGCCGGCTACGCGGCGGCCCACCCGGAGGTGCGGCTGCTGCCGGGGCACTTCATGGAGATCCCGCAGGCGATGGGAATGCCGGTCGGGCATCCGGCCGGCGCCGCGTATCTCGCGGATTTCGTCGCGCGGGCGAAGCGGGACGGGCTGGTGCGGCGCGGTCTGGAGGCCAGCGGACAGGATCCGGATCTGGCGGCGCCATGAGTTATCGGCGGCCATCGAACCCGCACACCTCGTCCTGAGGTGCGAGCGGAAGGAGCCTCGAAGGAGCCTCGAAGGAGCCTCGAAGGAGCCTCGAAGGAGCCTCGAAGGAGCCTCGAAGGAGCCTCGAAGGAGCC
>NZ_KB911283.1:21272-98592 GCF_000383455.1 Methylobacterium sp. 285MFTsu5.1
GAAGGAGCCTCGAAGGAGCCTCGAAGGAGCCTCGAAGGAGCCTCGAAGGAGCCTCGAAGGAGCCTCGAAGGAGCCTCGAAGGAGCCCTTTCAGGGCTCGTGCGGCCGACTGGATCCCTCATTCGAGGCCTGCCGGGGCAGGCACCTCACGATCGGATCTACGGACGGACAGAGGATCGAGCGGAACGTCACGATCCGGGGTTCTCTCCATGTCCCGAGGAGGCTCTCGGCCGGCGTCACGCGCTCCGTCATCACGAGCGAAGCGAAGTGACCCAGGGTAGCGCGACCTCGGTGGGCGTCGTGCCGCTGGGTTGCTTCGCTCCGCTCGCAAAGACGGTCAGATCGATGCCATCAACCGGACGCCGGATCACACCACCAGGTTCACGATCCGCCCCGGCACCACGATCACCTTCCGCGGCGCCTTGCCCTCCAGCACCTTCTGGACGGCCTCCAGCGCCAGGGTCGCGGCCTCCACGGCCTTGGCGTCGGCGTCCCGCGGCACGGTCACGTCCGCGCGCTTCTTGCCGTTGATCTGGACCGGCAGGGTGATCTCGTCCTCGACCAGGAGCCCCGCCTCGGTCTCGGGCCAGGGCGCCTGGGCGACGAGGCCACCGCGGCCGAGGACGGACCAGCACTCCTCGGCGAGGTGCGGCATCATCGGGGCGATGAGCTGCACCAGGATGCCGGCCGCCTCCTGGGCGGCACCGGCCGAGACCGGCCCGCGCAGGCCGTCCTCCAGGGCGTTGGCCAGGGTGTAGATGTGGGCGACGCAGCGGTTGAAGCGCAGGCGCTCGATATCGTCCTGCACGGAGGCGAGCGCCCGGTGGGCGGCCTTGCGCAGGGTCAGGTCCGCGGCGCCGTCGCCCGCCGCCTGCCCGGCCGCGTTCACCAGCCGCCAGACCTTCTGGACGAACCGGGCCGCGCCCTGCACGCCCTCCTCGGTCCAGATCACGTCGCGCTCGGGCGGCGAGTCGGACAGCATGAACCAGCGCGCCGTGTCGGCCCCGTAGCTCGCGATGATGTCGTCGGGGTCGACCACGTTCTTCTTCGACTTCGACATCTTCTCGATCGGGCCGATCGCGATCGGCGCCTGAGTTTTCACGTGAAACGCGCGGCGCTCGCCCTCCTCGGTGGCGAAGCGGATCTCGGCCGGCGGCACCCAGGCGCCGGCCGCGTCCTTGTAGGTCTCGTGGACGACCATGCCCTGCGTGAACAGGCCGGCGAACGGCTCGGCCACGCCGGCCCAGCCGGTCTCGCGCATCGCCCGCATGAAGAACCGGGCGTAGAGCAGGTGCAGGATCGCGTGCTCGATGCCGCCGATATACTGGTCCACCGCCAGCCAGCGGTCGACCACGGCCCGGTCGGTGGGCGCGTCCGCCAGCCAGGGCGCGGTGAAGCGCGCGTAGTACCAGGACGAGTCGACGAACGTGTCCATCGTGTCGGTCTCGCGCCGGGCCGGCGCGCCGCAATGCGGGCAGGGCACGTTCCGCCACGCCGCGTCGCGCTCCAGCGGGTTGCCGGGCTGATCGAACGACACCTCCTCGGGGAGCTTCACCGGCAGGTCGGCCACCGGCACCGGGACCGGGCCGCAGCTGTCGCAGTGGATGATCGGGATCGGGCAGCCCCAGTAGCGCTGCCGGGAGACGCCCCAGTCGCGCAGGCGGAACTGGACCTTGCGCCGGGCGACCCCCTCCCCTTCGAGGCGCCGGGCCACGGCCTCGAAGGCCTCGTCCGTGCGCATCCCGTCGAGGAAGCGCGAGTTGATCATCCGCCCGTCCTCGACATAGGCGGTGTCGGTGATCACGAAGCTCGCCGGATCCTGCCCTTCCGGGCAGACCACGGGCGTGTTGCCGAGCCCGTACTTGTTGGCGAAATCGAGGTCGCGCTGGTCGTGCGCCGGGCAGCCGAACACCGCGCCGGTGCCGTACTCCATGAGCACGAAGTTCGCCACGTAGACCGGCAGCTCCCAGGACGGGTCCAGGGGATGGCGGACGGTCAGGCCGGTGTCGAAGCCGTGCTTCTCGGCGGTGTCGATGGCGGCCTGGGCGGTGCCGGTGCGACGGCACTCCTCGATGAAGGTCTGCAGCTCCGGCCGTCCCTCGGCCAGCGCGGCGGCCAGGGGATGGTCGGCGGCGATCGCCAGGAACTTGGCGCCGAACAGGGTGTCGGGCCGGGTCGTGTAGACGGTCACCGGATCGGCCGCGCCGGCCACCGGCCGGGCCAGGGCGAACTGAACCTCCAGGCCCTCCGAGCGGCCGATCCAGTTCTTCTGCATCAGCCGGACCTTCTCGGGCCAGCGGTCCAGCCCGTCCAGGGCGGTCAGCAGGTCCTCGGCGAAGTCGGTGATCTTGAAGAACCACTGGGTCAGCTCGCGCTGCTCCACCAGCGCGCCGGAGCGCCAGCCGCGGCCGTCGATCACCTGCTCGTTGGCCAGCACCGTGTGGTCCACCGGGTCCCAGTTCACCTTCGCGGTGCGGCGGGTGACGAGGCCCTTGGCCAGGAAGTCCAGGAACATGCGCTGCTGGTGCTTGTAGTAGTCGGGATCGCAGGTCGCGATCTCCCGGCTCCAGTCGAGCGACAGGCCCATGGCCTTCAGCTGGTCGCGCATCGACGCGATGTTGGCGTAGGTCCAGTCCCGTGGGTTGACCTTGCGCTCCATGGCGGCGTTCTCGGCCGGCAGGCCGAAGGCGTCCCAGCCCATCGGGTGCAGCACGTTGAAGCCGCGGGCGCGCTTGTAGCGGGCGACCACGTCGCCCATCGCGTAGTTGCGGACGTGGCCCATGTGGATGCGCCCCGACGGGTAGGGGAACATCTCGAGCACGTAGTATTTCGGGCGGCCGTCGGCATTGTCGGTCTCGAACAGCCGCTTCTCGGCCCAGGCCTCCTGCCAGCGCGGCTCGGCATCCTTGGCGTTGTAGCGCTCGACGGGCTGGGGGGCGGTGCTGGCGGTCATGGATCCGGCTGCGTCAGGGGCTCGTCGGTCATTCCGAAGGATGACCACGGCACGGTCGCGCCGCGATAGCATATCTGCGCCGCAGCCGGTCAACGCGGCGCGCGATTCGGGCTTGCGCGGGGCGCGCGAACGCATAGGTCGGCGGGGATCAGGCGCGACGACGACGCGCGCCGAGGCTCATACCACGCAGACCGACGCCCGGCAGCGACAGGACAGGCACGCCATGGACGACGCGACGACCGGCACGAACGCCCCTCCGACCGACGGGATGGGACAGAGGACCGACAAGCTCCCCGTCGGTCAGGCCGATGTCGCGGCCGGGCTCGCCGAGGTGCGCGCCGCCATCGCCCGCGCGGCCGAGGATTCGGAGCGCGACCCGGCCGAAGTGCAACTCGTGGCGGTCTCCAAGACCGTACCGGCCGAGGGCATCCTGCCGGCGCTGAAGGCCGGCCATCGCGTCTTCGGCGAGAACTACGTCCAGGAATCCACCGCGAAGTGGCCGGCCCTCCGCCACCGCTTCCCGGACGTGGAGCTGCACCTCGTTGGGCCGCTGCAATCCAACAAGGCCCGGGAGGCGGTGGCGCTGTTCGACGTGATCCACTCCCTCGACCGGCTGTCGCTCGCGGCGGCCCTGGCCAAGGAGATCGAGCGGTCCGGCCGGACCCCGAAGCTGCTCATCCAGGTCAACACCGGCGCGGAGCCGCAGAAGGGCGGCGTGCTCCCGGACCAGCTCGCCACCCTCCTCTCGGAGTGCCAGGAGACCCACGGGCTGGCGATCCAGGGCCTGATGTGCATCCCGCCCGCGGACGACCCGCCCTCGGCCCATTTCGCCCTGCTGGCCCGGCTCGCCCACGAGCACAACCTGCCGATCCTCTCCATGGGCATGAGCGCGGACTTCCCAGCGGCGATCCAGATCGGCGCCACCCATGTCCGGGTCGGGACCGCGATCTTCGGGGCCCGGACCCGGAAGGCCTGACGCTGGGCCCGGGCCTCAACCTGGGCCCGGGCCTCAACCTGGGCCCGGGCCTCAGCCGATCCGCAGGTGCGTCCGCGGCCCGAGGCGCCCGAGCAGGCGCAGGAGATCGGCCCGGGCCAGGGCGACGCAGCCCTCCGTGGGGCGGTAGCCGTCCCGGGCGATGTGCAGGAAGATCGCCGAGCCCCGCCCCTTCCGGATCGGGGCGCGGTTGTAGTCGAGGTCGATCACCACATCGTAGAGCCCGTCGCCCCGCCACATCGATTCGGCGCTGACCCCCGGGGCCGGCAGGCGGATCGGCCGGTTGTAGCGGCGGTCCCGGCTCTCGTCGCACCAGCCGTCGTCGGGGCGGGTCGCCCGCAGGGGCAGCAGCGTGCGCGGCCGGACCGCGAGGTGGTCGGGCCGGTACGCGCCGCCGCGCAGGCGGAAGCGCCCGCGCGGCGAGCCGCCGTCGCCCTCGCGCTTGTCGCCGACGATCCCGCCCGCCCCGAGGGCGCAGGGAATCACCGCCGGGCCGACGAGGAGCTGCCCGCGCCGCCGGTCCCCGACGAGGGCGCGGACGCGGATCTCCCCCAGGGTCAGGCGGATGGGTCCCCTGCTCGGCCGCCGCATCTCCGTCCTCCCGAATCCGCCCGGTCCCGGGGCCTTATGCCCGGGATCGGTACTTCGAACCGGTGAAAAATTGCGCACAAGGCAACTTCCGGCCACAAAGGATGCTCTATCTCTCGGTTGAACCCGGGCCGCCGAGCCGGGATTCGGGAGCGCGCCAGCCCCCCGCCGCGCCGCGGGGACCGCCGCCGTGATCCCGGAGCGGCGCGCCCCCGATCCCGCAGCCCGTTCGCCGGGGCGCTTGTCACGGCGGCGAAAGGATGCGGAAACACAAGCCTGGGTAGGGTCGTCGCGCGATCCTGCCGAGATCTGACATCATCGCATGCTGCACCCGGCAGGCGGCCCTCGCCCCTCCCGCAGCACGCATTGGGGCCCGGACGATGCCGAATGTCTACCGCCTGCTGATCTGCGACGACGACGCGGTCCTGCGCGATACCCTGACCGAGCAGCTCGATCTCTGCGACGAGTTCACGGTCTTCACCGAGGCCAACGCCACCGACGCGATCCGGCGGGTCGCCGCGGAGCGGATCGACCTCGCCGTCATGGATGTCGGCCTGCCCGACCTCGACGGGCGCGAGGCCGTGCGCCGGATGCGCGCCGCCGGCTTCCGCGGCCCGGTGATCATGCTGACCGCCCAGGATTCCGAGGCGGATCACGTCGAGGGGCTGGAGGCCGGCGCCAACGACTACGTCACCAAGCCGTTCAAGTTCGGCATCCTGCTGGCCCGGATCCGCGCCCACCTGCGCAGCCACGAGGCCTCCGAGGACGCGGTCTTCCAGATCGGCCCGTACACGTTCCGCCCGGGCGCCAAGCTCCTCGTCGGCGAGCGCGGCTCCAAGCTGAAGCTCACCGAGAAGGAGACCGCGATCCTGCGCTTCCTCTACCGGGCGGGCCGGGCCGTGGTGAACCGCGACACCCTGCTGGCCGAGGTCTGGGGCTACAACGCCCAGGTGACCACGCACACGCTGGAGACGCATATCTACCGGCTGCGCCAGAAGATCGAGCCGAACCCCGCCACCGCCGCGATCCTCGTGACCGAGGGCGGCGGATACAAGTTGCTGCCCTGACGAATTGAAGCTTTACGTGTAGGCGATCCGGCGGGTTCGCGTATGCGCAGGGTGGTGAGGCGTTCTTGGGGCTCGACGACGATATCGCGATCCTCGCGGCCGCGCCGCTGTTCGGCTTCCTCGACCGGGACGCCCTGCGCCTGCTGACCTTCGCGGCCGAGCGGCGCGACCTCGCGGACGGCGACCTGCTCTTCGCCCGCGGCGATCCGGCCGATGGCGGCTTCGTGGTGATGGCGGGCACGATCCGCCTGGAGCCCCGGGTTCCGACGGCCGAGCCGGTGCGGGCCGGGCGCTCGGCCCTGATCGGCCAGCTCGCCCTGTTCGTGCGCGGGACGCGCCCGACCGAGGCCCGGGCCGAGGGGAGCGCCGCGGTGATGCGGATCACCCCGATGCTGATGCGCCGCGTGCTGGAGGAGTTCCCCGCCGCCGCGCGGGCCGTCCACGACACCCTGGCGGACGACCTCGCCGGCCTGGTGACCGATCTCGATCAGGTGCGCGAACTGCTCGAGGTCATCGACGGCATCTCCTCAGGTGACAGCTCCGGTGGCCGCTTGTAAGCACGGGCTCCCGCCGCAAGAGTTCTGACCCGTCCCATGTCCCAGGCCGGCAAGCCCCATTCCGATCTCGCCCATTCCGATCTCGCCCAGACCATCGAAGCCGCCTGGGACGACCGCGCCAACGTGTCGACCGCCACCAAGGGCGCGGTGCGCGAGGCGGTCGAGGCGGCCCTGGAGCTGCTCGATTCGGGTAAGGCCCGCGTCGCCGAGAAGTCGGGCAACCACGACTGGGTGGTGAACCAGTGGCTGAAGAAGGCGGTGCTGCTCTCCTTCCGCCTCAACGACATGGCGACGATCGAGGGCGGCCCCGGCGGCGCGCCCTGGTGGGACAAGGTCGCGTCGAAATTCGCCGGCTGGGGCGAGGCCGAGTTCCGCGCCGCGGGCCTGCGCGCCGTGCCGGGCTGCTTCGTCCGCCGGGGCTCCTACATCGCCCCCGGCGCCGTGCTGATGCCGAGCTTCGTCAATCTCGGCGCCCATGTCGGCGAGGGCACGATGGTCGACACCTGGGTGACGATCGGCTCCTGCGCGCAGGTCGGGAAGAACTGCCACATCTCGGGCGGCGCCGGCATCGCCGGCGTCCTGGAGCCGCTCCAGGCCAACCCGGTGATCATCGAGGACGACTGCTTCATCGGCGCCCGCGCCGAGGTGGCGGAGGGCGTCATCGTCGGCCAGGGCAGCGTCCTGTCCATGGGCGTCTATATCGGCGCCTCCACCAAGATCGTCGACCGGACCACCGGCGAGGTCATGTACGGCCGGGTGCCGCCCTACTCGGTGGTCGTCTCGGGCACGATGCCCGGCAAGGCGCTGCCGGACGGCACGCCGGGCCCGGGCCTCTACTGCGCGGTGATCGTCAAGCGCGTCGATGCCGGCACGCGGTCCAAGACCGCCATCAACGAGCTGCTGCGCACCTGATTCATCCGGGACCTGGCTGGAGCGCGATGGAGACGTCCGAGCTGACCCTGACGGTGGCGGGCCGGACGGTGCCGACCCCCTGCGACCGGATCGGGGCGGGGCCGGACGCGCTCCTGCTCCCGGCCCTGTCGACCATCTCGACGCGGGCCGAGATGCGCGGCCTCGCCGGCCGCCTCGGGACGGAGTACCGCTGCCTCGTCCCCGACTGGCCGGGCTTCGGCGCCCGGCCGCGGGCGCGGGTCCCCCTCGCCCCGGCGACCTTCCACGCCTTCCTGGACGCCCTGCTGGCGGCCGCGCCCGGCCCCTACGCCCTCGGCGTCGCGGCCGGCCACGCCGCCGGCTACCTCGTGGCGGCGGCGCGGCGCCACCCGGGGGCCTTCGGGCGGCTGGTCCTGGTGGCCCCGACCTGGCGGGGACCGCTGCCCACCGCGATGCCGGGGCGGGCGCACTGGTTCCCGCGCATCCGCCGGGCCGTGGAGGCCCCGATCCTCGGCGAGGCGCTCTACCGGATCAACATCAGCCCGCCGATCATCGGCCGGATGATGCGCGCCCACGTCTACGCCGACGCGGCCCGGGTCACCCCGGCGGTGGTCCGCGACAAGCACGCCATCACCCGCCAGCGCAACGGCCGCTTCGGCACCGCCGCCTTCGTCACCGGCGGCCTCGACCCGGTGGGCAGCCGCGACGCCTTCCTGGCCCTGTTCGGCGACGGCCTGCCGCCGACCCTGGTGCTGCGCCCCGCGGGCGCCCCGCGGCGCTCGGGCGCCGAGATGGACGCCCTCGTCGCCGGCGGCCGCGTGACCGGCGCCGCGATCCCCGGCGCCCTGAGCCCGCACGAGGAGCATCCGGACGCCGTGGCCGCCGCGATCCGGGAAGGCTGAATCCGTTCGAGGGCTCCCGGAAAGGTTCTAGCCGGTCATCCCGCCTGATCCCACGTTATGATCGGCCTCATGATCGTTTCGCGCTCGTCGACTTCGTGAATGCCGTCGTAGCTGACGCCACAAAACCTCAGGTTATTCTTGTAGAAGAACAAATGGGACGCCATTTCCAGAAGGAAGGTGAATGGCTTCTCGTTCCGATACGTCCCTGTTCTGCGCACGTAGAATTCGGGCTGTCGAACGATGTTCCAGTCTGCGTCAAAAAATCTTCGTATCAATGGAAGGTAGAATTTGACGTACTCGATAAGATGTTCACGCGATTGGAAGCCGATATAGTTGCAGAAAAAATCGGAAATCATGCGGTACTGATCGACGAAGCGCACGCCGTACAGCCCGTCGAGAAAAGCGATTCCCTCATCCTTGATGCCGAGATAGCCAACTTCCTTGTAGAATTGGAGATCTTGGAAATTGGCCTTTCGATCGTACGAAGGTAAGTATCCCCATCCGTAACACTTCAGGCACGGGAAGGCGAACGCCAGCAACGTCTGAAGCTCCAGGGGTAGGGACAGATTCTTCTCGAAGAACCGTGACGACACGACGAAGAACGGATACTGTGCGAAAGGCTTATCGAATTCAGTGAGAAGGAACGACCATTCCGCGATAAATCTGCTCCCGGCGTCAATGATGCTGGGATTGAGGATGCGTTCCTCGATGTACGTGCTCCGAAAATCGCGTGGCGCGCCGGTTTTATCGACGAAATAGAATTTCGCGGGGAGGTCCCTGTCGAAAAATCTCCTGTCTATCGGCGTCGATCTCGCGACATGATTGAATTCATGCGCCGTGATGACGTAGAGGGACCCAAGTTCTTCGCGGCGGTGATCCTTCTTCTGGGTGTCAATCATCAGAGTGCCGCTTTGCGCTGCCCGCGATAGAACATCTACCGGTCAGTGTTGCCGAGCAAACTTGCCTCGGGCTTGCATCGGAGGTTGTCGACGTGCGTTTCCCCGGGCATCGCCATGCTCTGACGACGCTTCGCACCGCGCGCCGATCGGAATGCGCACCTACAACATGCAGCGGTTCATAAGGCGCCTCGGCCGCCGCACGCTGGACAGATCGGGCCGCCTGTGCAGGGACTGAACGGGCCGGCTGAGCCGTTCCTCCGGCAGCGGGCGCGCCCCGCAGATTCCATCCGAGAGAGTCCCGGATCCGATGCTGCGCACGCCGTCCCTGCCCCTCCTCGCCCCGGCCGCCCTCGCCCTCCTCCTGGCCGTCGCGGCCCGCGCCGAGGATTCCCCCCGCCCAGCCCCCTCGGCCCCCCCGGCAACACCGGCGGCCCCGTCCCTCGGTGCCGACACGCTGAAGCCCGGCAAGCCGGCCGTGAAGCCCTATCTGGCCGATGCGGCGGTGCCGGACGCCGTCCAGTTCCTGCCCTCCCCGCCGGCCCACGACGCGCCCCTCGACAAGGCCGACCGGGCGGCCTTCAACAGCACCCGCGCCCTCAAGGGGTCGCCGCGCTGGGAGCTGGCCGCCAACGACGTGTCCGAGGGCGCCGCCGCCGTCCTGGAGAACTTCGCCTGCGTGCTCGGCACCCGGATCGATCAGGCGCGGGTGCCGGCGGTGATCAACCTCCTGGAGCGCGCCCGCCTGGATCTCGCCCGGGCGACGCGGGGACCCAAGGTCCATTACCGGCGCCTCCGCCCGTTCGTCGGCAACGAGGCGCCGATCTGCGTGCAGCGCAGCCAGGCCCTGGCCGACAGCTTCAGCTACCCGTCGGGCCACGCCACGCAGGGCTGGGCCTACGCGCTGATCCTCGCCTCCCTGGTGCCCGAGAAGGCGACCCCGATCCTGGCCCGCGGCCGGGCCTACGGCGAGAGCCGGATCGTCTGCGGCGTGCACTGGCTCAGCGACGTGGCCGCGGGACGCCTGACCGGCACCGCGGTCTTCGCCGCCCTGATGGGCGACGCGGCCTTCCGCGCCGATCTCGACAAGGCCCGCGCCGAGCTTCGCGGCGCCCTCGCCAGCCCCGGGACGGTTCCCGATCAGGCCGCCTGCACCCGGGAGGCGACCGCCCTGCGGGAGCCCCCGCTCGAGTTCTAGGCGCGAACGATTGTAGATTTGAACGCTTCCAAGTGTGTGATTTACAACACGTTTTCGGCTTGATCGAGCGGCCGTGATCGATGGTACGGGAGCCCCGGGCGCCGTGTAGAGGCGCGTTCGTGGGTCCCCGATGTCGTTTCTTTCCGCTCCGTCCGGTCTGCTCCTCGCCACCACCGCGCTGACCACCGTCGCCCTCGTTCCGGCGGCCGCCGCGCAGGGCGCCGCCGTCCAGCTCGACGAGATCTCCGTGGAGGCCGCCCGCCCGGCCGCCGCGGCACCGACGGGCGTCGGCGGCGGCGGCGGCAATGTCAGCCGCGGCGACGGCGGCGGCGCGGCCACCAGCGGCGGCGGCGGCGGGCCCTCCGGCGTCACCGGCTACGTGGCGCGCGTGAGCCCCGCGGCGACCAAGACCAACACGCCCCTGCTCGAGACCCCGCAATCGGTCTCGGTGGTCACCCGCGAGCAGCTCAACGACCGCAACGTGCAGGATCTGGCCCAGGCGATCGCCTACACGCCGGGCGTGTCGAGCAGCGTGTTCGGCTTCGATCCCCGCTACGATGCCTTCTACATCCGCGGCTTCAGCGCGACCTACAACGGCATCTTCCGCGACGGCCTGCGCCTCAATGCCGTGGGCCTGACGATCCCGCGCAGCGAGCCCTACGGGCTGGACGCGGTCACCATCCTGAGGGGTCCGGCCTCGGGCCTCTACGGTCTCGGCTCGCCCGGAGGCATCGTCGACTCGACCTCGAAGCGCCCGGTCTTCGTACCCTTTGGCGAGGTGCAGTTTCAGGCCGGCAACTACGACCGCTTCCAGGGCAATTTCGACATCGGCGGCCCGGTGGCGGGCACCGACGGGACGGTGGCCTACCGCGTGACCGGCGTGAAGCGCCAGTCCAACACCTACCTGCCCGGCGGAGACGACGACCGCACCTTCATCGCCCCGTCCTTCACGTGGCGCCCGGATTCCGACACCAGCTTCACCTTCCTCAGCGAGTATTTCGAGTCGCGCTTGCCGGGAACGTCCTTCTTCTACAACGATCCGGGCTTCCGGGTGACCAATTTCTACTCCGGCGATCCGGCGCTCAACCAGTACAAGCAGCAGCAGTATCGCGTCGGCTACGCCTTCGAGCACAGGTTCTCGCCGGATCTGATCTTCCGTCAGAACTTTCGCTACTATGACGTTCGCGCGGATTACGATTACACGTCGATCACGGGGCTGAACCCGGCCCGGAGCCTGGGCGCGCGGACGGCCGGCGCCTATCTGGACACGCTGGGCCAGATCTCCCTCGACAACCAGCTCGAGGGCCGCTTCACCACCGGTCCGATCCAGCACACCCTGATCGGCGGGGTCGATTACGCCCATTACGACTACACGCGCGCCTTCGGTTTCGGGGCCGCGCCGGACCTCAACCTCCTGACCTTGAACTACGGGCAGCAGGTCATCGCCCGGCCGCGCTACACGAACTTCCAGAGCCAGGCGCAGGATCAGATCGGCGCCTACTTGCAGGATCAGGCCAAGCTCGGGCGCTTCGTGCTGACCCTCACCGGCCGGCACGACTGGGTCTTCCAGAACACGAGCGACCGGACGGCCGGCACGGTCGCCGACCAGACCGATCGGGCCTTCTCGGGCCGCATCGGCCTGAATTACCTGCTCACCGACTTCCTGGTGCCCTACGCCAGCTACGCCACGACCTTCACGCCGCAGGTCGGCGTCGACGTGAACGGGAACCCGTTCAAGGCCGCGACCGGCGACCAGATCGAGGCCGGCGTGAAGGCCGCCATCCCGAACACCAACATCACGACGTCGTTCTCAGGGTTCGACATCGTGCAATCGTCGCTCCTGCGGCAGGATCCGAACAACATCGCCAATCAGGTCGCGACCGGGTCGGTCGAGTCGAAAGGGTTCGAGGCCGAGCTGACGGCGAACTTCGCGCCGGGAACCAACCTGACGCTGTCCTACACCCACCTCAACCTTCGCTATCTGCGCCAGACCTCCCTGGTCACCGGGCGGCCGATCGACGGCAACGCCCTCTCGGGGATCCCGGGCGACAGCTTCACCGCCTTCGGGACCTATCAGTTCGCGCCCGGCTCGCCGCTGGCCGGCCTGCAACTGGGCGGCGGCATCCGCTACGCCGGGACGAGCTTCGCCGACGACGAGAACACCGTCCGCAACCCGACCGTGACCCTGTTCGACGCGCTGGTCGCCTACGATTTCGCGGCCCTCGACCCGAAGTACAGGGGCTTCCGCGCGCAGATCAACGCGTCCAACATCTTCGACCGCAGCTACACGACCTGCCAGGCCGGGTTCTGCTACCGCGGCGCGCCCGCGACAGTCATCGGCAGCCTGATCTACCGCTGGTAATGTCCGGGAGCGGGGGCCGCGGCATGGCAGGTCCCCGTCCCCGGCACTGGAGCCGGGATCGGAAACCGTCCTAAGGCCGGAGCATCGTCCTCCGACCCGGACCCGCCATGCTCTCGACCCTGCTGGTCGTGCTGCCGATCTTCGCGCTGATCTTCGCCGGCTGGCTGGCCCGGCGCGTCGGCGTGCTCGGGGCTGCCGCCACCACCGAACTCAACCGGTTCGTGGTCTTCCTGGCCCTGCCGGCGCTGCTGTTCGACGTGACGGCGCACGCCCACTGGAGCACCATCTGGAAGCCCGGCTTCATCGGCGCCTTCGGACTCAGCAGCCTCGCGATCTTCGCCCTCGCCGTGCTGATCCGCGGCGGGGCGGGGCGGCCGCTGGCGGACGCCGCCGTCGACGGGCTCAACGCCGGCTACGCCAATACCGGCTTCATGGGCTTCCCGCTGGCGCTCGTCGCCTTCGGGCCGGAGGCGCTCGCGCCCACCACGGTGGCGGCGATCCTCACGGTCTGCGGGGTCTTCGCGGTGGCGATCGTGCTCATCGAGACCGGTCTGCGGCGCGAGGCGGCCGCGTCGGGGAGGGGCGGCGGGGCGCGCCGGCCCGTGTGGTGGACGGTCAGCCGCTCGCTGGTGCGCAACCCGCTGCTGGTGGCACCGGCGCTGGGCGCGCTGGTGCCGAGCGCCGGCCTCGCCGTGCCGGACGCGGTGGCCACGTTCCTGAAGCTCCTCGGCGGCGCGGCGGCGCCCTGCGCCCTGGTGGCGCTCGGCCTGTTCCTGGCCCAGCCCCGACAGACCGGGGGCGGGCAGGGGCGCACCGCCGCGCTGCTCGTCGGCCTGAAGCTGGTGCTCCACCCGCTCCTGGCCTACGGCCTCGGCCGCTACCTGTTCGACCTGCCCCCGCTCCTGCTGCACACCGCGGTGCTCATGGCCGCCCTCCCCACCGGCACCGGGCCGTTCATGCTGGCGGAGTTCTACCGGCGCGAGGCCGACCTGACCGCCACCGTGGTGCTGGTCTCGACCGTGCTGGCCGTCGTGACGGTCTCGGCCTACCTCGCGGCGATCGCCTAGGCGGCCCGGTCGATCCCGGGCTCTCCGGACGGCCGCGGCCTCACATTCGGAAACCGGGCGACCACGCTCTTGCCGCAGAGGAATCGTAACGTTTGCCCCGTAGCGTCGTGGCGCGGAACGCCGTGTCCGCGCTAGAACGATCCGACAGGCAGGGGCGGAACGACGGCGGATGGTGGGTTCGGGAGTTTCCATCGCGGGGCGGATCGCCCGCCTCGCCTGCGCGACCGGCCTGGCGCTGAGCCTCTCGGCCTGCTTCCGGCCGCTCTACGGGCCGACCGCCTCGGGGGAATCCGTCCAGGCCCTGCTCGCCTCGGTCCAGGTCGACGACGTCGCGATGGCCCAAGGCCAGGAGCGCCTCGGCCACTACCTGCGCAGCGAGCTGGTCTTCGACCTCGACGGGTCCGGCCACCCGGCGACCAAGCGCTACCGGCTGAAGCTCTCGGGCTCCGAGATCGTGCAGACCCCGATCGTTTCCTCCACCACCGGCCGCGCCGAGGCCGGCACCCTGGTGGCCAACATCAAGTACAGCCTGGAGGATATGGGCGGCACCAAAATCTACACCGAGGGCGTCGCCACCTCGACCGCGACCTACGACCGCTCGGTGCAGCGCTTCGCCAGCCAGCGGGCGGCGCGGGACGCCGAGATCCGTCTGGCCAGCGTGCTGTCCGACCAGATCAAGAGCCGCCTCGCCGCCGTCCTCTCGACGAAGCCGTAATCCGACGTGACGGCGGTCAAGGCCGGCGAGATCGAGGGGCTGATCCGGCGCGGGCCCGATCCGCGCATCCCCGTCATCCTGGTCTTCGGGCCGGATACCGGCCTGGTGACCGAGCGGGCCCGGAAGCTCGCCGAGGATTTCGTCGACGACCCGGCCGACCCGTTCGCGCTGGTGCGGATCGACGGCGACGCCCTCGCCTCCGATCCGGGCCGGCTGTGCGACGAGGCCGGGACCCTGGGGCTGTTCGGCGGCCGGCGGTCGATCTGGGTCCGGCCCGGCACCCGCAACTACGCGCCGGCCGTCGAGGCCGTGCTGGGCGCGACGGTCGCCGACGCCCGCATCGTGGTGGAGGCCGGTGACCTCGCCAAGAACAACCCGCTCCGCACCCTCTGCGAGCGCTCGCCGAAGGCGCTCGCGATTCCCTGCTACGCCGACGACGAGCGGACCCTCTCGGACTTGATCGAGCGCACCCTCCAGGAGCGCGGCCTGCGCATCGACCGCGCCGCACGGGAGGTCCTGGCCCGCAGCCTCGGCGGCGACCGCCGGGCGAGCCTGATGGAGATCGAGAAGCTCGCCCTCTACGCCGCGGGGGAGGGGGACCGGACCGTGACCCTCGAGCACGTGGAGGCCGTGACCAGCGACGTCGCGGCGAGCGTGCTCAACACCCTGATCGACGCCGCCTTCGACGGCCGCCGCGATGCGGTGGAGCGCGACTACCGCCGCTTCCGGCACGAGGGCCTCGACCCGGGCGTGGTGCTGGGCTCGGCGCTGCGGCACGCTCTGACGCTGCTCACCACCCGCCTCGACAATCCCGACAAGACGCCTGCCACGATGGTGGCGACGTGGCGGGGCCTGCATTTCAAGCGCAGGGCCAGCATCGAGGGCCAGCTCGGTGCGTGGCCGCCCGGGACCCTCCGGCAGGCCGTGGCGGCCCTGCAGGAGGCCGTCCTCGCCTGCCGGCGGGCCGAGCCCGACCTGGCCCACGCGCTGGCCTCGGCGGCCCTCCTGCGGGTCGCGGAGGCGGGTGCGCGGCGGCGGCGCTGAGGCCACGCCGTCGGCGGCGCGGATTGCCTTTCCCGCACCGGAGAGGGGGGTACCGCGCGACAGTCTCGGCCGGAGAGGCCCGCATGCGAGAGGGCTGCGACACGACCCGACGCGGACACTGACGCGCGATGTCGGTGCTCCATCGCCCGGCCCGGACCGCCTGACCTGAGCGAGACACCACGCCCTCTACCACCGCGCGCCGCGGCCTGCTGACCGCTCTCGTGCCGGGCCCGCGCCGGGCTCGCTGAGCCCGGGTCCTCAGGCTGGCCCGGACGGTTCCTCAGGCGTCCGAGACCTTGAACCGGTTGAGCAGGGCCTGCAGCTCGTCCTGGGTCTCGTAGCGGATGCGGATCTCGCCCGAATCGGCGTCCTTGGGCTTGTAGGAGACCGGGACGCCGAGGGCCCGGTGGATCCGCAGTTCCAGGTCGCGCACCGTCGCGGGACGCTCGGCCGAGAGGCGCGGGCGCCCGGGGCGGGGCGTCTCGGCCGGGGCGGCCTCCGCGGAGGCGATCGCCTCCACGTCCCGGACCGACAGGCTCTCGGCCACGACGCGCCGCGCCGTCGCCTCCGGATCGCGCACGGCCAGCAGCGCGCGCGCGTGGCCGGCGGTCAGCTCGCCCGCGGTGACCCGCTCCTGCACGGACAGCGGCAGGTTGAGCAGCCGGAGCGTGTTGGCGAGATGGCTGCGGCTCTTGCCGAGGATCTCGGCCAGCTCCTTCTGGGTGTACGAGAAATCCTTCATCAGGCGCTCGTAGCCGGACGCCTCCTCGATCGCGTTGAGGTCGGTGCGCTGGACGTTCTCCAGGATGGCGAATTCCAGGGAGCCGCGGTCGTCGATCTCGACCACCACCACCGGCACCTCGTCGAGGCCGGCGCGCTGGGCGGCCCGCCAGCGCCGCTCGCCGGCCACGATCTCGAAGGTCCCGGGCACGTCGCCGATCGGGCGGACCACGATCGGCTGGATGATGCCCCGCTGGCCGATCGAGGCCGCCAGCTCGGACAGCTCCGTCTCGGCGAAGCTCCGGCGCGGGTTGCGCGGGTTGGCGCGCAGGAACTCGATCGGGACCCGGCGCTGCTCCTCGGCCTTGGCCGAAGCTTTGCCGGCCTCGTTGAAGTCACCGATCAGCGCCGCGAGCCCGCGCCCCAGTCGAGGCTTCGCCCCCTCCTCCGCCATGATCGCCACCCGTGTCACGCTCCACACTCGCCCCTCGAACCGGGAGGGGGACTCAAACCCGTCAGGCCGCGGCCGGAACCCGGCCCTCGCGCTGGATCACCTCCGAGGCGAGGCGCAGGTAGGCCTGACTGCCGGCGCATTTCAGGTCGTACAGCAGCGCCGGCTTCCCGTGCGAGGGCGCCTCGGAGATCCGGACGTTGCGGGGGATCACGGTCTCGTAGACCTTGTCGCCCATGAAGCCGCGCACGTCCGCCACGACCTGGGCGGAGAGGTTGTTGCGCGGGTCGAACATCGTCAGCACGATGCCCTGGATCGTCAGCTTCGGGTTCAGGGCGCCGCGGACCTGCTCGACGGTGCGCAGCAGCTGGCTGAGGCCCTCCAGGGCGAAGAACTCGCACTGCAGCGGCACCAGCACCGCGTCGGCGGCCGCCAGCGCGTTGATGGTCAGCAGGTTGAGCGAGGGCGGGCAGTCGATCAGCACGTAGCTGATCCGGCTGAGGCTCGGTGCCTGCGTCAGGCTCTTCAGCACGCCGCGCAGCCGGTGCGCCCGGTCGGGGAGGGTGGCCAGCTCCAGCTCCAGGCCGAGGAGGTCCATGGTCGAGGGCGCCAGCGACAGCCGCGGCACGGCGGTGGGGACCACCGCCTGCGCCAGCGAGGCCTCGCCGGCCATGACCTCGTAGGTCGAGACCCGGCGCTTGGCGCGGTCGATCCCGAGACCCGTGGAGGCGTTGCCCTGCGGGTCGAGATCGACGACCAGCACGTCCTCGCCGATCGCCGCCAGGGCGGTGCCGAGGTTGATCGCCGTCGTGGTCTTGCCGACGCCGCCCTTCTGGTTGGCGAGCGCCAGAACGCGCAGAGGGCGTCGCATGGATGAATCCATGGACCTGTCGGCGGGGTCGCCGAGGATCGCTTCGCTCATCGGTGGCTCGGGGCGGCGAGGGCAGTGACGCGCACGATCCGGGCTTCGGAATCGGTCCGGCTCGGCACGAGGTCGTTAACGACTCTCCACTGCGCGCCGGCCTGGGTCAATTCTGCTTGTACGTCCCGCCCCTTCGGAAACAGGCCGGTGGTGCCCGTTTTCAACAGAGGCTCCGTCCAGGCGAGGAGCTGCGCCATCGGGGCGAGGGCGCGGGCGCAGACCACGTCGGTCCCGACGTACTCGCCGATCACCGCCTCGACGCGGGCGTTGCGCACCCGGGCCGGCGCCCCGGTGAGCCGGGCGGTCTCGGTGAGGAACGCGCACTTGCGCGCGTTGCTCTCCACGAGATCGACCCGGACGCCGCGCTCCCGGCCGGCGATGGCGAGGATCAGGCCCGGGATGCCCGCCCCGGAGCCGAGATCGAGCCACGTGCGGGCCTCCGGCGCGAGGTCGAGGAGCTGCAGCGCGTCGTCGATGTGGCGGCTCCAGACCTCCGCCAGCGTCGCGGGGCCGACAAGGTTCTTGATCGGCTGCCAGCGCCGCAGCTGCGCCACGTAGAGGTCGAGCCGCTCGGCTGTTTCACGTGAAACACCGGCCGCCGCGAGAACCCGGGCGCGATCCGGATCGCTCATGCCGGGAGCCGGTCCGCGGGGGCCGACGCCGCGCGCGCGCCGCGCCGCGCGTGGGCGGCCAGCAGGGTGAGGGCGGCCGGGGTCACGCCCTCGATCCGCGCCGCCTGTCCGAGGGTCCCGGGGCGCACCGTCTCGAGCTTCACCCGCATCTCATTCGAGAGGCCGCTGATCGCCGCGTAGTCCAGCCCCGCCGGCAGGCGCACGGCCTCGTCACGGCGGAAGGCCGCGATGTCGGCGTCCTGCCGGTCGAGATAGACCGCGTAGGTCGCGTCGGTCTTCATCCGGTCGGCGATCCGCGGGGCGACCTCGGCGAGGTCCGGCCACACCGCCGCCAGGTCGGACCAGCCGATCTCCGGGTAGGCGAGGAGCTGGAAGCCGGTGCGGCGGATGCCGTCGCGGTTCAGGACGATCCCGTGGGCCGCGGCCTGGCTCGGCGTCAGGCTCACCGCGTCGAGGCGGGCGCGCGCCGCGTCGAGCGCCGCCTGCCCGGCCGCGAAATGGGCCGCCCTGTGTCCTCCGACGCAGCCCAGCGCGATCCCGCGCGGCGTCAGCCGGGCGTCGGCGTTGTCGACCCGCAGGGACAGCCGGTACTCCGAGCGCGAGGTGAACATCCGGTAGGGCTCGCTGACTCCCTGGGTCACGAGGTCGTCGATCATCACGCCGAGATAGGACTCGGCCCGGTCGAAGCCCGCGATGCCGAGGCCGCCCGCGTGCCGGGCGGCGTTGAGGCCGGCCACCAGCCCCTGGCCGGCGGCCTCCTCGTAGCCCGTCGTGCCGTTGATCTGGCCGGCCAGGAACAGGCCCGGCAGGCTCTTCACCTGGAGGCCGACGTCGAGTTCCCGGGGGTCCACGTAATCGTACTCGATGGCGTAGCCCGGCCGCAGGATCGCGGCCCGCTCCAGCCCGGGGATCAGGCGGACGAGGTCGTGCTGCACCTCTTCGGGCAGCGCCGTGGAGATGCCGTTCGGGTAGATCGTCGGGTCGTCGAGACCTTCGGGCTCCAGGAAGATCTGGTGCCCCTCCCGGTCGCCGAAGCGCACGACCTTGTCCTCGATCGACGGGCAGTAGCGCGGGCCCCGACTGGCGATGCCGCCGGAATACATCGGCGAGCGGTGCAGGTTGGCGCGGATCAGGTCGTGGACCGCCCGGCTCGTCCGGGTGATGCCGCAGCGGATCTGCGGCGTCGTGATCCGCTCGGTCAGCGTCGAGAACGGCACCGGCTCGGCGTCGGCCTCCTGCATCTCCAGGCCGGACCAGTCGATGGTCCGCCCGTCGAGGCGCGGGGGCGTGCCGGTCTTCAGGCGCCCGAGGCGCAGGCCGAGCCGGTCGAGAGTCCGCGCCAGCCCGACCGCCGGCGCCTCGCCGACGCGGCCCGCCGGGATCTGCCGCCCGCCGATATGGATCAGGCCGCGCAGGAACGTGCCGGTGGTCAGTACAACCGCGCCGCAGGCGAGGGTCCGGCCGTCGGCCAGGACGAGGCCGCGGAGGCGGCCCTCGGCGTCGAAGGCCAAGTCCTCGCAGGCGCCGGCGATGACCGTCAGCCCCTCGGTCCCGGCCACGGCCGACTGCATGGCGGCCGCGTAGAGCTTGCGGTCGGCTTGGGTCCGGGGGCCGCGCACCGCCGGTCCCTTGCGGCGGTTGAGCAGGCGGAACTGGATGCCGGCCGCGTCGGCGACCCGGCCCATCAGCCCGTCCAGGGCATCGACCTCGCGGACAAGGTGCCCCTTGCCGAGGCCGCCGATCGCCGGGTTGCAGGACATCACCCCGATCGTCGCCGGATCGTGGGTGACCAGCGCGGTGCGCGCGCCGCAGCGCGCCGCGGCGGCGGCGGCCTCGACGCCGGCATGGCCGCCGCCGACGACCGCGACGTCGAACCGGGCGGAGGAGGGGGTGAGCATCGGGTACCGAGCAGCCTTTCGCGGACATCCCGCCGCGGGTGCGAGGAGCGCCCCGGGCCGTGCACGGCGGGTGGGCGCGGGACCGGCGGATCTGCCGGGAGGTCTAAGCGCGCGAAGGCGCGCGGGTCAACGCGTCCCGCCCGCCGCAACGACGCCCCCTTCGCCGGCGCCGGCGGCTCCTCTGAATGCGGTATTCAGAACGCCCGCCGCGCGAAGATCTGTCGTTCCCGCGCGCATTGCTGTCGCGGATCCCGCGAGGACTTGGGCGTCGCGCCTTGTCAGCAGCTGCGGGCCGTGCAAATCTTGCGCCGTGACGCGATCCTGTGCGGACAACGCCGTCCGGCAGGCCCACGAGAGGGACCGTTTTCGCCGCGCCGCCGAGCGACGCGCGAGGAGGAGACTCGAGATGTCGTCGCTGACAATCGGCCTGGGCGCCGCCTGTTGCGCGGCCGGCGCCGCCGCCCATTTCCTCGACCGCACCCGGCGCAAGGAAGGCCTGTTCGGCCTCGCGGGCTTCGCCCTGCTCCTGACCGGGATGTTCCTGAGCCGCTCCTGAGGGGGGGCGGGGGCGCGTCGTCTCGGGCCAGGCTTCACGGCCGAGCGTCGCGCCGGCCGGGAGGACCGCACCGTGCGCGCGGACGGCCGCACGGTGCCACCCGCGGCCCGCGAACGCGGGACGCCGAGCCGGCTCAGCCGGTCATGGCCGTCGCGGTGTAGCCGGCCTTGGTCAGGGCCTCGGCGATGGTCAGCGCCTGCGCGTCGGTGCGGATCGCCACGCGCGCGGCGTCCCGGTCGACCTGCACGTCGGCCGCGGGATCGATTCGTTTCACCGTGCGGGTCACCGCGGCGGCGCAGCCGTCGCAGGTCATGCCCTCGACCCGCATCAGCAGGTCGGCGCGCGTCTCGTCCATCGGGGCCTCCATAACCGCTTCCCCGGGATGTCGGGGCCCGGCGGGGCCGGCGCAAGCCGGGTGTCGGCTCAGAACAGCGCCGGCATGCGGAAGGCGTAATCGATGCGCAGGCCGAACTGATACTGGTTGGGGTTGCCGAACGGGCGCCGCACCAGCGGGCTGTCGCCGGAGGCGCCCAGGATCCGGGTGTAGCCGGCATAGGCCGTGTAGGCCCAGGTCTCGCTCTGCGTGTAGGTCATGCCGCCGAGCACGCCGGCCGAGTAGAAGCTGCGCGGATCGTAGGGGGTGACGCGCCCGTTCAGCGCCGCCTCGATCGGCGAGACACCGAAGTACTTCCGGGCGTAGCTGGCATCGCCGACATTGAGGCGCGGCCCGATGGAGAACAGGAACTTCTCCGCCGGGATCAGGTAGTCGGCCGCCACCGAGCCGACCGTTCCGTGGTGCCCGTAGACGCCCTGGCGCAGCTCGACGCGGGTCCGGATGAACGAGACCGGGTAGAACTCCGCGAACACGCCGGGCTCCACGGCGAAGCGGGCGTCGCGGAAACCGTACAGGTGGCGCCGGTCGTCGCCGTAGTAGCGCCCCGGCACGAAGCGCGCGGTCGGGCCAACGCGGAACGACTCGGTGTCGAAGAGCGAGAAGCTGAACCCGTCATCCGGCGTCGAGAAGCGGCGCGGCTCGCCGACCCGGCGGATGTCGATCGACGGGTAACCGACGGCCGTGTAGTCGCTCGCGCCCGGATAGCGCGGGACGGCCTGGATCGAGCCGCTCAGCGTGACGATCCAAGTGTTGGGATCGACCATCGCGAAGGTCGGCGTGGTGCGCGGAAGATCCGCGCCGAGATCCGCGGCCCGCGGCGCCGTCGTGCCGAGGGTCGCGAGGAGCGCGCCGGCGCCGAGAACGGCGCGAAATCGGGGAGTACGCGGGGGGGCGGGCGTCATGGCCACGCTTTATGATCCTTTTTCATCCCGTCCGCATTCGCAAGCCGCGCAACCCTCCCCGGATCGCCCCGCAATCGGGTCCGCCGTGATGAATCCGCAACGTTCCAGCGGGCGCGGGCGTCACACCGCCCGGAATTAACAGGTGGCGACGCGCCATCGCGGTCCCTGAGCCTTGCCGGGCGGGGTGCGGGCGGCCAATGATCCTGCGATTCGGTTCGCGCCCGGTGGGGATCGCTCGGGATGTCCCCCGGCGACCGGCGCGCGTTCCTGGCAGGTGTTCAGACGATGGTCCCGGTCCTCGGCCGGTACGCGGGGCTGCTGACGGTCGGCCTTCTCGGGCTCGTCGTTCTCGGGCCGCTCGCGGTGTTCCTGCCGCTCTGGAGTGCCCTGACGCTCGGCGCCGCGGCCGCCCTGGCGGGTGGTCTCGCCCTGACCCGTATCGCCACCCTCAAAGCGCGCTGCGAGAAGCTGTCCGGCGAGGTCGGTCTGCTGTCCCGGCGCCTGCTCAAGGTCGAGACGGCGGCCGCGACCGCGGCGGCCCAGCCGCGGCCCGAGACCGCCGAGGCCGCCCTGCGCGCCCAGATCGAGGAACTGACCGTCGAGTTCGGGCTCCTCAGCGGGATCGTCCGCGACCTCACCACGGTCGTGAGCGCCCAGGATGCCGAGATCGCGGGCCTCAAGGCGAGGCCGGAGATCGCGCCCGAGATCAGGCCCGCGATCGCACCCGCCGAGGCGCCCCGGCCCCTGCCCGCGGTGCCCGGCGCAGCCCTTCCGGATGCCGCAGCGGCCCCGTCGCCGCAGCCCGTGCCGGTACCGCCTCCGCAGGTTCAGGCCGCCCCGCTCGAGCAAGTCCCGCCCCGGTCTCAGCTCGCCCCGGCCTCGGCCCCGTCCGTCCCGGCGCGGCCGATTCCGCCGCGGCCGATCCCGCCCTGGCCCGCAATCCCCCCCGCGGACGAGGGCGCGATCGTCGCGGCCTTCGAGGGGGACGGTCTGGAGATCCACCTGCAGCCGGTGGTCACCCTGCCGCAGCGCAAGGTGGTGGCTTACGAGGCGCTGGCCCGGCTGCGGATCGGCGGCCCCGGCGCGCCGCCGGCCGAGCCCGAGATCTTCCTGCCGGTGCTGGAGCGCTACGGGCGCACCACCGAACTCGACCGCCGCATGCTGCAGCGGGCCACCATCGTGGCGCGCCACCTCGCCCGGCGCGGCAGCGAGACCCTGCTGACCTACGGGCTGTCGCCGCTGTCGCTGTTCGAGCCCGGCCTCCTGCGCGAGCTGGCCCGCACGGCCGCCGACGACCCGGCCCTGGCCGGCCTGACCATCGCGCTGCCGCAGGAGAGCTGGCGCCGTCTCGATGCCGGCCAGCGGGGCCTGCTCGCGCCCCTGCAGGGCCGGATCGGGTTCAGCCTCGACCGCCCGGACGACCTCCGCTTCGACGCGGCCGAACTCGCGGCGCTCGGCATCGGGCAGGTCAAGGTGCCGGCGGAGATGCTGCTCCGGCCCGGCGCGGGCCGCAACAGCCTGTCGGACATCGCCCTGGAGGACACCGCGCCGGCCCTGGCCCGGGCCGGGATCCGCGTCGTCGCCACGGGCGTCGCCGACGAGGCCGACGTCCCGGACCTGATCGACCTCGACGTGCCGTTCGCGCAGGGGACGGCCTTCGCGGCCCCGCGCCCGGTGCGCGCGGAGGTCCTGGCGACCCCGCCCGCCGAGGAGCCGACGCCCCCGCCGGAGCCGGAGCGGCGCCCGTTCCGGTCGGTCCTGCGCAGGGCCGTGTGAGAGCCCGTGTGAGGGGCCGTGCCCGGGCACGCTGCCGGCCCGGTGGTCCCCGTCACCAGTAGATCTGCAGGCGCGCGATCACCGTGTCGACCGTGAACGGGCGGGTGCCCAGCGTCTCGGCCTGGGCCACCCCCGGCTGCACGCGCCCGTGCACGACGTTCCCGATCAACCGGAGGTTAGGCTCGGGATACCAGCTCAGACCGAGGGTCACGTCCTGCTCCATGCCCCCGCGGAAGCCCCGGGCGTCCAGGTCGACGGCGCTGTAGCGCACCGCAAGCTCGAACACCCCGATCCCGCCCCGGGAGAGTCGCTGCGCCTCCGGAACCGTCACGCCCCGGAAGGTCGCGTAGGTGGTGCCGCTCTGCGGCGTCAGCGCGTAGGCGCGGCCCTCGCCGTTGAGCACCAGGGCCGCCTCGACGTAGCCGCCCTGGAAATCGAGCGCGGTGCCGGGCTGGCCGGGACCGCGGAACGGCTGCAACGCGGCCCGGATGTACTCGGCCTGCAGCAGGAACGGGCCGCGGCGATAGGCCAGCTCGGCGCCGAGGCGCGACACGCTGGCGGCGTCGGGGAGGTCGCCCGTATCCACCAGGGGGCGCTCGAACAGGAAGGCGCCGGCGGGGCTGGAGAAGCTGAAGGCCCCGTCCGACCGGGACCGGCTGCGGAAGACCCCGGCGAGACCGAGATGCAGGGTCTCGTCCCCTTCCATGATCGGCGCGACGGTGGCGCGGGCCGCCACCGCGACACCGTCCCCGTCGATGCCGCTGCTGGCGGCGTTGCCGAAGACGCCGGCCACCGCGGTCCAGGCCGCCCTGTGGTGCCCGGCGGCGAAGCCGAACCGGCGCTCCGGCACGAGGGCGTTGGCCACCGAGCGCTCGGCGAACAGCGTGTCGTTGTTGCTCTGCAGCCATTCCAGGCTGAAGGGCTCCTTCATGTTGCCGAGCGTCAGGATCGTGTCCGGCAGCCCCTTCCAGGCGACCAGCGCGTCGTTGATCGGCAGCATCGGGTCGGCGAAATCGTACTGGAAGGCGATCACCCAGTCGCGGCCGATCGTGAGCGTCGGCTCGATCCAGGCCCGGCGCACGGCGACGTTGTCGGGGAAGGCCTCGGGCAGGTCCGGCCGGCTGAAACCCGCCGCGCCACCGTCGATGTGCAGCCGCCCGCCGATCCGGAGCTTCACGTCGGGCTCGGGGAAGGTGAGCGTCAACCCCTTCGCGTCGTAGCGCAGGCGCTCGCCGTAGGGGCCGGCCATCCCCTCGAACGCGTCCTCGCCGTAGGCGCCGGCGGGGCCCGCCAGGGCGAGGGACACGGCCAGGATGGCCGGTGCGGTGCGCGTTCCGATCACGCGACCAGCAGAGAGCAGGTCGGCAGGGCGGCGCCAATCACCTGGCGCAGTGAAACCCGGAAATCCGCGCGTCGTGGCCCGGCGGCCACGACCGTCGGCGGTCGGACCGGCGCCGGCCTAGACGGCGCGATTGTCGATCAGCCGGGTCCGGCCCAGGAAGGCCGCGGCGATGACGCGGGCCGGGCCGTCGACCCGCTCCACCGGCACCAGGGTCCGGGCGTCGCAGACCGCGAGGTACTGGACGCGGAACCCCGCCGCCTCCAGCGCCGCCCGCCCGGCGGCGATCCGGCCGGCCACTGGGGTGCCGTTGCGGGAGGCGGAGGCGATCTCGGCCAGGACGGCCTGGAGCTTCGGGGCGACGGCGCGCTCCTCGGCCGAGAGGTAGCGGTTGCGCGACGACAGCGCGAGGCCGTCGGGCTCGCGCACGGTCGGCACGCCGCGGATCTCCACCGCGAGGTCGAGATCCGCCGCTACCTGCTGGAGCACGCGGAGCTGCTGGAAGTCCTTCTCGCCGAACAGGGCGACGTCCGGCCGGACCTGGTTGAGGAGCTTGGTCACCACCGTGGCGACGCCGGCGAAATGGCCGGGCCGGAACGGCCCGCACAGCCCCTCGGTCAGGCCCGCGACCTCGATCCGGGTGGCGAAGCCCGGCGGGTACATGGTCTCGACGCCGGGCGTCCAGGCGGCGTCCGCGCCGGCCCCCGCCAGCAGGGCCAGATCCGCGTCGAGGTCGCGGGGGTAGCGGGCGAAATCCTCGTTCGGGCCGAACTGAGTGGGATTGACGAAGATGCTGGCGACGGTCCGGCGGCCGATCCGCCGCGCCTCGGCAACGAGGGCGAGGTGCCCGTCGTGCAGGGCGCCCATGGTCGGGATCAGGACGACGCGCTCGCCCGCCGCGCGCCACGCGGCCACGCATCCGCGCAGGGCTGCGAGGTCGCGGAAGGACTGGAAGGTCGACTCGGACACGGCACGGGCTCCGGGGGAGGGCAGGGCCGGTCTAGAGCATGATGGGGAGCGGTGGAATCCAGCAGTCGACGCCGGATCCCGTCGTCGCGGTCGGCGTCAGGGGCAGTAGGGCAGGAGGGAGCGCCCGAAGGGGTCGTCCACGCCCAGCGGCGGCGTGAAGCCGTAATAGCTCGGATGCCCCAGGCCGTACTCGGAGCCGACGTAGCTCGGATCGTCCGGGGCGTTGGTCGGCACGGGCACCCGCCGGGGCGTGCAGCCCACCGGCACGCGACGGGACCGGACCGCGTAGACCGGCCGACGGTCGAGGCCGTCGTTGCGCGGGAAGAAGCGGGGGCTGCCGCCCACGCCCGCCTCGGCGCCGTAGCGGACGTCGAGATCGGCCGCCCGGCCCGGTACCGCGAGCAGCAGGACGAGTCCGAGCGCCGTCACCGCCCTGCGTGCCGTCTCCCGCATGCCGCCCCTGCGCCGCCTTCGTCTCTGTCGGAAGGCGACACCGTGCGACGGCAGGGTAAACGAGTGATTACCGCGGGATCACGTCAGCGGCACGACGAGGGCGTCCAGGACGGCGGCCAGATCGCCCTCGGTCAGCCGGATCTGCAAGCCGCGGCCGCCGCCGTTGACGTGGATCTCGGCCGCCGGCTCGGTCAAGGATCCGGCGTCGATCGCGGTCGGGAAGGACCGCTTCTGTCCGAGCGGGCTGATCCCGCCGACATGGTAGCCGGTCAGCCGCTCGGCGTCGGCCGGCTTGAGCATGGACGCGGCCTTGCCCGAGAAGGCGGCGGCGACCCGCTTCATCGACACCTCCCTGTCGGAGGTCACGAGCAGGCAGACCGTCCGTCCGTCGACCGACGCCATCAGGGTCTTCAGCACGCGTCCCGGGTCCACCCCGAGCGCCTCCGCGGCCTGCAGGCCGATGCGCGGCGCGTCCGGATCGTACGCGTAGACGTGGAGGCTGTACCGGATGCCAGCCTTGTCGAGGGCGAGCGTCGCGCGGGTCGTCTTGGAAAGTGTCTTGTTGGGCGTCTTGGCGGCTGTCTTCATGGTTCGTCCGGTCAGGTCGAATGGGCGCGCGCGGCGATGAGGCGGCCGATCTCCGCGTAGGCCGCCGCGCAGGTGTCGGGGGAGGCGGTCGATTCCGTGACGTAGACCGCCGCGAGGATCGGCGCGCGCCCCGGCGGCCGGAGGATCGCCACGTCGTTGACGGTGCCGTTGTCGCCGCTCCCGGTCTTGTCGCCCGCGATCCAGCCGGGCGGGAGGCCGGCCCGCAGGCGCTTCCGGCCGGTCTCGCAGGCGACCATCCAGGCCTCCAGCCGGGCGCGCGAGGCCGGCGACAGGACGGTTCCGAGGAGGACACGGCCTAGGGTCGCCCGCATGGCGTCCGGCGTGGTCGTGTCGCGCGGGTCGCCGGGCAACGCGGTGTTAAGGGTCGGCTCGGTCCGGTCGAGGCGGGTGACGGGATCGCCGGTGGTCCGCAGCCACGCGGTCAGCGCCTCGGGCCCGCCGAGATCCGCTAGGAGCAGGTTGGCGGCCGTGTTGTCGCTCCAGATCAGCGTGGCCGCGCACAGGTCCGCGACGCTCATCCGCCCGGTCCCGGCGCAGGCCTCCAGCGCCTTCCGGGTCACGGGCGCGTAGCTCAGGAGGTCCCCGGCCCCGTAGCTGACGACCCGGTCGAGGGTCTCGCGGCCGGCATCGACCCGCGCCAGGACCGCCGCCACCGCCAGCGCCTTGAAGGTGCTGCACATCGGGAAGCGCGCGTCGGCGCGGTAGGCGGCGAGGACGCGGTCCGCCGAGGCGGCCGCGATCCCGAGGCGGCCGCCGAGCCGGCGCTCGATGGCGGCCCAGTCCGGCTCGGCCTCCGCGGCGCGCGCGGACAGGACCGGGGACGCGGGGAGGGCGGCGGCGAGGGGCGCGGCGAGCAGGCCGAGGCCGACGGCGCGGCGGGTCCAGACGATCATGGCGGATCCCCGTTCGAGATCGCGACGGCGCAAGCGGGCGCGGCGCGTCGGCGCCGGGATGGTATAGGGCGGCCGCGATTGTTTCACGTGAAACTCCGCCCCTCGCGCGGCCCTGTGGGAACATGATCGATACCGACACCCTCTTCGCGCCGGCCAGCGGCTTCGGCCGGGCCGCCGTCGCGGTGATCCGCATCAGCGGCCCGGCCGCGCGCGACGCGCTCGTCGCCCTGGGCGGACGCCTGCCGCCGCCCCGCCGGCTGTCGCTGCGGAGCCTCCGGGATCCCCACGACGGCACCGAGCTCGACCGGGCGCTGGTGGCGTGGTTTCCCGGGCCGAACACCTACAGCGGCGAGGATATGGGCGAGCTGCACCTGCACGGTGGCGCGGCCGTGCGGATGCGCGTCCTCGCCACCCTCGCCCGCCTCCCGGGCTGCCGGGCCGCCGAGCCCGGGGCTTTCACCCGGCGGGCCGTCCTCAACGGGCGGATGGATCTCGCCGAGGCGGAGGCCGTCGCCGACCTGATCGACGCGGAGACCGAGGGCCAGCGCCGGCAGGCCCTGCGCCAGCTCGACGGCGCGCTCAGCCGGCAGGTGGCCGCGTGGCGCGCGGAGGCGATCGACTGCCTCGCCGCCGCGGAGGCCGCGCTGGACTTCGCCGACGAGGGGGACGTGGACGATGCCGGGCTCGACGCGGCGCTGCTCGACCGCGCCGCCCGCCTGCGCGACGCGATCGCCGCGGCGCTGCGCGACGGCCAGCGCGGCGAGCGCCTGCGTGACGGGTTCACGGTGGTGCTGGCGGGGTCTCCCAACAGCGGGAAATCGACCCTGCTGAACGCGCTGAGCCGACGGGACGTAGCCATCGTGTCGGACAGCCCGGGGACGACCCGCGACGCCATCGAGGTGCGGCTCGACCTCGGCGGCCTCCCGGTCCTGCTGGTCGACACAGCCGGGCTCCGCGAGACCGCGGAGCCGATCGAGGCGGCGGGGATCGTGCGGACGCGGGCGCGGATCGACACGGCCGATCTCGTGGTCGCCCTCAAGCCCCCCGGCGGCGCGGTCCCGGATCTCGGGCCGGCGCGGGGCCCGGTCCTGACCGTGCGTACCAAAGCCGATCTTTTTGCCGGCTCAGAACAGGGGGGTGATCCGGCGGACGTGACGGTCTCGGCCCATACCGGCGCCGGCATGGACGCCCTACTCGATGCGATCCAGGCCGCGGCCGAAGACGGTCTCGGCACCGGCGACGCGCTGATCACCCGCGCCCGGCACAGGGCCGCGCTGGAGGCCTGCATCGGCCATCTCGATCGCGTCTCAGGGAGTGCCGGCGGTCTCCCGGAGCTGGCTGCGGAGGATCTGCGGCTCGCGGTGCGGGCGCTCGGCGCGGTCGCGGGCCATGTCGGCGTCGAGGACGTCCTCGACCGGCTGTTCAGCGGGTTCTGTATCGGGAAATAGATTTAAAGCCGGCAATCAATCGGGCTGGGATCGGGCCCGACGCGGCTTCGCTACTGGGGGATCCGCAGGATCCGCGGCCGCCAGATCCCGAGCGCCACGTTCGCGGTCGCGACCGCCAGCAGGACCCAGAGGGTGCCGCGCTCGCCGGTCAGCGAGACGGCCAGCACCGCGGGATCGACGAGGCCCGCCAGCGCGCGGGCGCTCTGCTCCGCCTCCTGCTTCATCGGGCCCTGGACGTAGACCAGCCCGCCCTCGAACATCAGGACGCCGGTGGCGAGCTTCACCCACGCCCAGCCGGCGTTGAGGAAGGCGCGGTTCAGCGCCATCGCCAGCAGGCCCGACATCAGCGTCACCGCCAGGGCGGGCAGGAAGATCCAGGTGGCGACCGCGCCCATCGCGCCCCGCGTCGCCGCGTAGCCCGCTAGGGCGGACGGCGCGGGCGACAGGCTCAGCATGACGACCAGGGACGCCATGGCCCCTAGCAGCCCCGCGGACCCCATCGTGTGGAGGAACTTCAGCAGGCGTCGCACGGCGTCTCACCCGGGCCGTTTCGGCGCAGCCTAGCGCGGGGCGCCGGGGGGCGATAGCGGCGCGCCGGTCGCAGGGCTTCCGGCCGGAACCCTCCGCCGTCCTCGGGAGCGCGGCGAAGCGATCCAGCAGCGCCGGGCCTCGCCGGGACGCGCTGTCCTCGGTCGCTTCGCTGCGCCCGCGAGGACGGAGCGGACCGTCAGCTCCGGAGGCCCGGCGCCTCCTGGCCGGTGCGGGCCACGTACTCGGTGTAGCCGCCGCCGTACTGGTGGATGCCCTCCGGCGTGACCTCGAGCACCCGGTTCGAGAGGGCGGCCAGGAAGTGCCGGTCGTGGGACACGAACAGCATCGTCCCCTCGTAATTGGCCAGCGCCTCGATCAGCATCTCCTTGGTGCCCATGTCGAGGTGGTTGGTCGGCTCGTCGAGCACCAGGAAATTCGGCGGGTCGTAGAGCATCAGCGCCATGACCAGCCGGGCCTTCTCGCCGCCCGAGAGCACCCGGCAGCGCTTCTCGACGTCGTCGCCCGAGAAGCCGAAGCAGCCGGCCAGCGCCCGCAGCGACCCCTGGCCGGCCTGCGGGAAGGAATCCTCCAGGGTCTGGAACACCGTGCGGTCGCCGTCGAGCAGGTCCATGGCGTGCTGGGCGAAGTAGCCGAGCTTGACGCTGCCGCCGACCGTGACCGAGCCGTCGTCGGGCGCGGTGGTGCCGGTGACGAGCTTGAGCAGCGTCGACTTGCCGGCGCCGTTGATGCCCATCACGCACCAGCGCTCCTTGCGCCGCACCGAGAAGTCGAGTCCCTCGTAGATCGTGCGGCTGCCGTAGCGCTTGTTCACGCCCTTGAGCATCACGACGTCGTCGCCCGAGCGCGGTGCCGGCTGGAACTCGAAGGCCACCGATTGCCGCCGCCGGGGCGGCTCGACGCGCTCGATCTTGTCGAGCTTCTTCACCCGGCTCTGCACCTGGGCGGCGTGGGAGGCCCGCGCCTTGAACCGCTCGATGAAGGCGATCTCCTTCGCCAGCATCGCCTGCTGGCGCTCGTACTGCGCCTGGGCCTGCGCCTCGTTGAGCTTCCGCTGGCCCTCGTAGAAGGCGTAGTCGCCCGAGTAGGTAGTGAGCGCGCCGGCGTCGATCTCGATGATCTTGGTGACGATGCGGTTCATGAACTCGCGGTCGTGCGAGGTCATCAGCAGGGCGCCGTCGTAGCCCTTCAGGAACGATTCGAGCCAGATCAGGCTCTCGATGTCGAGGTGGTTGGACGGCTCGTCGAGGAGCATCACGTCCGGGCGCATCAGCAGGATGCGGGCGAGCGCGACGCGCATCTTCCAGCCGCCCGAGAGGGCGCCGACGTCGCCGTCCATCATCTCCTGGCTGAAGCTCAGCCCGTCGAGCACCTCGCGGGCCCGGCCCTCCAGGGCGTAGCCGTCGAGCTCCTCGAACCGGGCCTGGACCTCGCCGTAGCGCTCGACCAGGGCGTCCATCTCGTCGGCGCGGTCCGGGTCGGCGAGCGCCGCGCCGAGCTCGGCGAGCTCGGCCGCGACCGCGCTCACCGGGCCGGCGCCGTCCATCACCTCGGTGACGACGCTGCGGCCGGACATCTCGCCGACGTCCTGGCTGAAATAGCCGATGGTGATGCCCCGGTCGGCCGCGACCTGGCCCTCGTCGGGCTGCTCCTGGCCGATGATCATCCGGAACAGGGTGGTCTTGCCGGCCCCGTTCGGGCCGACCAGGCCGACCTTCTCGCCCCGCTGGAGGGCGGCCGAGGCCTCGATGAAGACGAGCTGCCGCCCGTTCTGCTTGGTGATCTTGTCCAGGCGTATCATGGCGGCGGGCGCTGTCCGGGAGGTCGCTGTCCGGAAGGTGTCCGGGAGTATCCCGGCCGCTTACGGCATCGGCCGACGCGGCGCAAAGGCAGGGTGCCGCAGTGCGGGATAACGCTTGCGTCCGGCGCAGGCCTGGGCGCATCCCGGGACCCAGGATGAGGCTCGGCCGTTGCCCTGGGCAACATGAGGATCGCGATGCTGTTCGGTTGGTGGATGACGGGCATGGACATGGCCATGCTGGGGCTGGAGGCGCAGGGCGTCATCGCCCAGCGCATGGCGATGTTCGCCCTCGGCGGCCCCGCGGCCCAGGCCGAGGCGCAGCTCATGGTGACGGAGAAGATGCTGGCCGCCGGCGAGGCGGCCCTCATGCTCGCCGCAGGCGCCTCGAACGGCAAGGTGATCCGCAGCTACCGGCGGAAGGTCCAGGCGAACGCGCGGCGGCTGAGCCGGGGGTGAGGCCCGTGCCCGCCGGGTCTCGGCGCGCCGTCATCGCGGGCGCAGCGAAGCAATCCAGCGGCGCCACATCCGGCGACGTCACGTTACCCTGGGTCGCTTCGCTGCGCTCGCGATGACGGGGGCGGCTCGTGAAGCCGCGATCCGCCTTCAGTTATTGGCCGTCCGGAACGTGTCGCAGGACTTGGTCTGGCCGCTCTTGTAGCCGGCCATGAACCAGCGCTGGCGCTGGGCCGAGGAGCCGTGGGTGAAGGAATCCGGCACCACGTAGCCCCGCGAGCGCTGCTGGAGCGCGTCGTCGCCGATCTGCGCGGCGGCGTTCAGCGCTTCGTCGATGTCGCCCTGCTCGAGCTCGGCGTACTTGTCGTTGGAGTTCTTGGCCCAGACGCCGGCGAGGCAGTCGGCCATCAGCTCGATCCGCACCGAGAGGGCATTCGCCTCGGTCTTGCTGGAGGCCTGCTGCTGGCGCTGCTGGACCTTGCCGAGGATGCCGAGCACGTCCTGGACGTGGTGGCCGACCTCGTGGGCGATCACGTACGCGTAGGCGAAGTCGCCCTTCACGCCGAACTTCGAGGCCATCTCCTTGAAGAAGCCGGTGTCGAGATAGACCTTCTTGTCGAGCGGGCAGTAGAACGGGCCCATCGCGGCCTGGGCCGAGCCGCAGCCGGAGCGCGTGCCGCCGGTGTAGAGCACCAGCGTCGTCGGAGTGTACTGCTTGCCGGTCTGCTGCGGCAGGATCTGACTCCACACGTCCTCGGTGTTGCCGAGGATCTTGGAGGCGAACCGGCCGCTCTCGTCGGTCGGGGCCTGGCGCCGCTTGGCCTGGGTCTGCGGGTCGACCTGCTCCTGCTGGCTGCGGCCGCCGCCGCCGATCTGCTGAGCCCCGCCGATCAGGATCGCCGGGTTGATGCCCGTGAAGTAGCTGATGATCAGCAGCACCACGATGGTGCCGATGCCGAGCCCGCCGGCGCCGCCGCCGGGAAAGCCCATGCCGCCACCGCCGCCGCCCTCGCCCCGGCGATCCTCGACGTTGTCGGAGCTGCGTAGATCTTCCCAGCGCATGGTTGGGTCCCGCCATCAGTGCTGCGCCGGCCGCCTCGGGCGGGCCGGGATTGGCTGTGCGTCGTCGTGTCCGGCCGATGGCGCGCCAGCAGCGGGAACGAAGCTCTAATGGCGGGAGGGGAGAGCCGGTTCCGTCACTCCGGTCAAGCTCGCGGTCACGCTTTCCCGTCGAGGAGGGCGCGCAGGGACCGGAAGTCCCGCCACGCGAGGCGCTTCTGGACCGGCTGGCGCAGCAGGAAGGCTGGGTGGAGCGTGGCGAGCAGCTTCACCTCGCGGCTCGGCAACTTGTACGGGAAGAGGCGGCCTCGGGTCCGCAGGATGCCGTCCTTGGTGCCGGTCAGCGTCTGGGTCGCGGGCGCGCCGAGGCAGACGATGATGTCCGGGTCGACGAGTTCGATCTGGCGCTCCACGAAGGGCCGGCACACGGCCACCTCCTGGGGGGTCGGGTTGCGGTTGCCCGGCGGCCGCCAGGGCACGATGTTGCCGATATAGGCGCTCGTCCGGTCGAGCCCGACCGCCTTCATCATCTTGTCGAGGAGCTGGCCTGAGCGGCCCATGAACGGCTTGCCGATCCGGTCCTCGTCGGCGCCGGGCGCCTCGCCGAGAAACATCACCCGCGCCTCGGGATTGCCGTCGGCGAAGACGAGGTTCTTCGCCGTGAAGCGCAGCGGGCAGGCGTCGAAATCCGCGAGAATCCGTTCGAGCTCGTCGAGGGACTTGGCCTGCCGCGCCCTAGCGCGGGCGTCGCTCGCGGCCTCGTCGGGCTGGGCGCTGGCGGCGCGGCCGAAGGTGCGCGGCGCCGCGATGGGCGCGGCCGTGCCCGGGGGCGCCGATCCGGGGGGCGGCACGAGCGTGTTGGCGACCGGGCTGACCGGCTGCTCGGCGGCCCGGGGGGGCGCCCGGCGCGGCGTGCGCAGGGTAGGCGCGGGCGTGTCGGCCTCGTTGAAGCGGTCGTGCGGCTGCTCGTCGAGCGCCGCGTCGGCCCCGGCCTCCACGTGGAAGTCGAGATAGGCGATCAGGTCGGCTTGCGCGTCGGTGGGGCTCGGCATGGGACTCAGCATGTGGGATCGCCGGGGCCTGTGGACAACTCGCCGAATCGCTCCGGGTGGCAAGGACTTGCGTGACCGAACAGCGCGGCGCGGCGCAGCGCTGTGACGCCGTTCCCTGCGGCAAAGGGAACTTTGCCTTGAGCTTGAGCGTCGGCAACTTGCCTTTCTAGCTTGGAATCGCTTGAGACGGCATCAGGAAGGCCGGCCCGGCGACGAACCGGGCGCCGGAACAAGAAAAGGAACCCGAGGATGGCGCTGCCCGAACGCGAGAGCATGGATTTCGACGTGGTCGTGGTGGGCGCCGGCCCGGCCGGCCTCGCCACCGCGATCCGCCTGAAGCAGCGCGCCGCCGAGATCGGCGAGGAGATCTCGGTCGTCGTCGTCGAGAAGGGCTCGGAGGTCGGCGCCCACATCCTGTCGGGGGCGGTGATCGACCCGATCGGCCTGGATCGCCTGCTGCCGGAGTGGCGCACCGACCCGGAGCGGCCGCTCAAGACGGAGGTGCAGCGCGACGAGTTCATGATGCTCACCAAGAACAGCGGCATCACCCTGCCGAACGTGTTCTTCCCCAAGCTCATGTCGAACCACGGCAACTTCGTCGGCTCGCTCTCGAACGTCTGCAAGTACCTCGGCGCCCAGGCCGAGGCGCTCGGCGTCGAGATCTACCCGGGCTTCCCGGCCTCCGAGGTGCTGTTCGACGGCAACGGCGCCGTGGCGGGCGTCGCCACGGGCGATCTCGGCATCGGCCGGTCCGGCGAGCCGCGCGAGGACTACACCCGCGGTATGGAGCTGCGCGCCAAGTACACGGTGTTCGGCGAAGGCGCCCGCGGCAACCTGACCAAGGGTCTGATCCAGCGCTTCGAACTCAACCGGCACAGCGACCACTTCAAGTACGGGCTCGGCGTGAAGGAGCTCTGGCAGCTCGCGCCCGGCAAGTTCGAGCCCGGGCTGGTGCAGCACACGATGGGCTGGCCGCTGCCCAACAAGGCCGGCGGCGGCTCCTGGCTCTACCACTTCGATGACCACCTGCTCTCGGTCGGCTTCGTCACGCACCTGAACTACGAGAACCCGACCCTGTCGCCCTTCGAGGAGTTCCAGCGCTTCAAGACCCACCCGATGATCGCCGAGACCTTCGAGGGCGCCAAGCGCATCGGCTACGGCGCGCGCGCCATCATGGAGGGCGGCTGGCAGTCGGTGCCCAAGCTGGTCTTCCCCGGCGGGTGCCTCGTCGGATGCTCGGCCGGCTTCGTGAACGTGCCGCGGATCAAGGGCTCGCACAACGCGGTGCTGTCCGGCATGCAGGCGGCCGACGCCATCGCGGACGCCCTGAAGGCGGGCCGCGCCGGCGACGAGCTCACCGCCTACGAGGCCGGATGGCGCGACAGCCCGATCGGGCAGGACCTGAAGGCGGTGCGCAACGTCAAGCCGCTCTGGTCCAAGTACGGCACGCTGGTCGGCGTCGGGCTCGGCGGGATCGACATGTGGGCGACCAGCATCCTCGGCGCCTCGCCGTTCGGCACGCTGTCCCACGGCAAGCCGGATCACGCCTGCCTCAAGCCGCTCTCGGAGGTGACGCCGATCGTCTATCCGAAGCCGGACGGCAAGCTGACCTTCGACCGGCTCTCCTCGGTCTACCTGTCGAACACCAACCACGAGGAGGACCAGCCGCCCCACCTGAAGGTCCGCGATATGGAGCTGCAGAAGCGCTCCGAGCACGACGTCTACGGCGGCCCGTCCGGCCGCTACTGCCCGGCCGGCGTCTACGAGTGGGTGGAGGATTCTTCAGCCAGCGACGGCGTGCGCTACCAGATCAACGCGCAGAACTGCGTCCACTGCAAGACCTGCGACATCAAGGATCCGAACCAGAACATCGACTGGGTGACGCCGGAGGGTCCGGGCGGGCCGAACTACCCGAACATGTGAGGTCAGCCCTCGGCCGAGGGGCCGAGGCTCACGTCTTTGCGAGCGCAACGAAGCAATCCAGTGAACCGCTCCGTGGGCAGACGTCCCGCCGCCCTGGGTCGCTTCGCTGCGCTCGCGATGACGGGACGGCCGACCAACCCGGCTCAACCCCCGCGCCATCCTTTCGCCTTGCGGGGCTGGCGGGATGGGTTCAGTGTCCCCAACGTTTTTTCGGGGATGCCCCGCCATTCTCGCGCCCGGCCCCCGACGGGCCGGCGCCCAGGAGCCGCGATCGGTTCATGATGATGACACGCGCCCGCCGGAGCGTTTCGGCGCTCGCCCTGCTGCTCGCCGCCGGGCTCCCGCAGACCGTGCTCGCCGCGCAGCCGAAGGAATCGACCCCGGTGCTCGACTACGAGCCCGCGGACTCGCTCGAGGGCAACTTCCTCTCCGCCTACATCGCGGGCGCGTCGCGGGACACGGCGGCGGCGGCGACCTTCTACCGCGAGGCGGTGAAGGCCGACCCGCGCAACGCGGAACTCGTCGAGCGCGCCTTCATCTCACTGCTGGCCGACGGCGCCCTGCCGGACGCGTTCCGCACCGCCGAGAAGCTGATCGCCCGCGATCCGACCAACGGCCTCGCCAACCTCTCCCTCGGGGTGCGCCAGATCAAGGCCGGCCAGTGGGCCGCCGCCCGCCAGAACTTTTCCCGGAGCGGCCGGGGCGCCGCCACGGACCTGACCGCGACGCTGCTCACCGCCTGGTCCTACGCGGGCGCCGGCGACAGCAAGAAGGCGCTGGAGACGGTCAACAAGCTCCGCGGCGAGCGCTACTACAACACCTTCCGGGACTACCATGCCGGCCTGATCGCCTCGGTGACCGGCGACAACGCCGAGGCCGAGCGCCGCCTCAAGGCCGCCTACGACGCCGACCACAACACCCTGCGCATCGTCGACGCCTACGCCCGCATGGAGGCCAGCCTCGGCCGCACCGACCTGGCGATCCAGGCCTATTCCGACTTCGACCAGCTCTCGCCGCGCCACCCGCTGGTGCGCGACGCCCTCGAGAAGCTGAAGGACGGCAAGCCGCTCACGCGGCTGATCGGCACCGCCCAGGAGGGCGCCGCCGAGGTGCTGTACGGGCTGGGCTCCGCCGGCTCGACCCAGGGCGACGAGCTGCCCGCGGTGATCTACCTGCGGCTCGCCCTCTACCTCGCCCCCGACCACGCGCTGGCCCGGCTGACGCTCGCCGACACGCTCGACCGGATGAAGCAGCCCGAGCGCGCCAACGAGGCCTACGCGCAGATCCCGGCCAATTCCCCGCTCAAGCTCAACGCCGACATCCAGATCGGCCTGAACCTGGAGCAGATGGGCAAGGGCGACGAGGCGCTGGCCCATCTCGACGCGGCGATGAAGGCCCACCCGGACGACATCGACGTCATCACCGCGCTGGGCAACGTGCAGCGCGCCCGCAAGAAGTACGAGGAGGCGGCGGCCACCTACACCCGCGCCATCGACCTGATCGGGAACCGGCCGCAATCCAACTACTGGACGACCTACTATTTCCGCGGCACCGCCTACGAGCGCGCCAAGCAGTGGCCGAAGGCCGAGGCCGACCTGAAGAAGGCCCTGTCCCTGGTGCCGGCCAACCAGCCGGCCGCCAAGGCCCAGGTGATGAACTACCTCGGCTATTCCTGGGTCGACCAGAACATCAACATCGACGAGGCGTTCAAGCTGCTGCAGCAGGCCGCCGACGCGAGCCCGCGGGACGGCATGATCGTCGACAGCCTCGGCTGGGCCTATTACCGCCTCGGCCGCTGGGACGACGCGGTGCGCGAGCTGGAGAAGGCGGTCGAGCTGAAGCCCGGCGATCCGACCATCAACGACCACCTCGGCGACGCCTACTGGCGCTCGGGCCGGCGCCTCGAGGGCAAGTTCCAGTGGCAGCACGCCAAGGACCTGAACCCCGAGCCGGACGACCTCACCCAGATCAACGCGAAGTTGAAGGACGGGCTGCCCGACATCGAGAAGCCCACCGCCACCGCCGAGACGGTGCCGGCGCCGGTCGCCGCCCCGCACAATCCCGACAACCCGGAACTCCCGAAGGGCGCCCCCCAGCCGCACGAGGCGCCGGGCTCCGCCGACAAGGCCAAGAAGTCGGGGGGCTAGGCCTCCCGCCAAGTCCCGCCTCGGGGCGGTGCGGCTGCCGCGCCGTCCCGACGATGCGCGGGCCATTTCGGGACGCGAGGCCGCGAGATCCGGCCCGCGCCCGCCGCCCTGTCGCGGCTTCGGGCGCCCGCGCTGCGGCCCGGAGGCCGTAGGTCGAGCGACCTAATTGCCCACCGATCCGCGCCCGCTATCGTCGCGCCTCCGCAACGTTCCGGAGTGCGACGTGAGAGCGCTGAAGCCTGTCTGTGTCCTGCTGGCCCTCGCCTGCGCGGCGTCCGGGATCGGGGCCTATCCCGCGCGGGCGCAGGACGCGGCGGCGGCGCCGAAGTCCTTCGCGCTCGATTCCGTTCCCGTCTCGGACGCGCCGCTCGGTCGCTTTCCCTACTTCGCGCTGCCCGACGGCTACCAGCCGGTGAACCCGCCCGAGACGCGGGAATTCGGGCATTTCCTGTTCTGGACCGGCGCAGCGCTCCACGAGGTCGAAGGCAAGGTCTTCCAGTCCCTGATCGGTCCCAAGGACGGCAAGACCTACTCCGCCTACGAGCTGAAGAAGAACATCGAGGCCGTGCTGACGCAGGCCGGCGGCCGGAAGATCGCCGACGGCCGGATCCCCAACTCCGTGACGGAGACGCTGCCGGAGGAGATCCGGATCGGGATGTATGAGGGCCTGGGCGACGTCTACAACGTGCCCGCCCAGACCTGGGTGATCCGCCGGCCGGACCGGCAGATCTGGGTGCATTTCGTGCCCGACAGCTTCACCGCGGCCTGGACGATCCTCGAGACGAAGCCGTTCGTGCAGACCGCCGCCCTCCTGCCCGCCGAGCGGCTGAAGCAGGATCTCGACAAGACCGGGAAGGCGGTGATCCAGGTCAACTTCGCCACCGACAGGACCGAGATCCTGCCGGCCTCCGCCCCGCAGATCGACGCGGTGGCGGCCCTGCTGCGGACGGATTCCGGCCTGCGGCTCGCGATCAACGGCTACACGGACGGGACCGGGGCCGCTTCGCATAACCAGGCCCTGTCCGACGGCCGTGCCAGAGCGGTCATGGCGAGGCTCGTCGGCGCCGGCATCGCGAAGGACCGGTTGAGGGCCAAGGGCTTCGGCGCCGCCAGCCCGGTCGCCGCCGACGACAGCGAGGCGGGGCGGGCGCAGAACCGGCGCGTCGAGCTGGTCAAGTTCTGAGCGGCGCGGGCACGCGAAGACCCCCGGCGGCCGGGCTCGGACGGACCATCCGGGAGCGCGCCGGCGTCGGAGCAGGGGACAGCGCGATCGACAAGAGTATTTTGTCCGCCAGCTCATAAAAATCGACGCGCATTTTCGCGAGCTTTGACGCACAGTGCGTGGCCGTTCGCGGGCGGCCACGCCGCGTCCCGCCCGGCAGGAGATTCGCACGGCAAGAGCCGGCGGGCGGGCACGTGCCCGCGACCCAGGGAGGAAGGCCCATGCCGTCAGACATCGAGATCGCCCGCGCCGCGACCCTGAAGCCGATCGCGCAGGTCGCCGAGAAGCTCGGCATCCCGGATGACGCGCTCCACAATTACGGCAAGCACATCGCCAAGATCGACCACGGCTACATCGCCGGGCTGGAGAGCCGGAAGCCCGGCAAGCTCGTGCTGGTGACGGCGATCTCCCCGACGCCCGCGGGCGAGGGCAAGACCACCACCACGGTGGGCCTGGGCGACGCCCTGAACCGCATCGGCGAGAAGACCATGATCTGCCTGCGCGAGCCCTCGCTCGGGCCGTGCTTCGGCATGAAGGGCGGCGCGGCCGGCGGCGGCAAGGCGCAGGTCGTGCCGATGGAGCAGATCAACCTGCACTTCACCGGCGACTTCCACGCGATCACGTCGGCCCACAGCCTCGCGGCCGCGCTGATCGACAACCACGTCTACTGGGCGAACGAGCTCAACATCGACGTGCGCCGGATCCACTGGCGCCGGGTCGTCGACATGAACGACCGGGCCCTGCGCGCGATCAACCAGTCGCTCGGCGGCGTCGCCAACGGCTTCCCCCGCGAGGACGGGTTCGACATCACGGTGGCCTCCGAGGTGATGGCGGTGTTCTGCCTCGCCAAGGACCTCGCCGACCTGGAGGAGCGCCTCGGCCGGATCGTCATCGCCGAGACCCGCGACCGCAAGCTCGTCACCCTCAAGGACGTGAAGGCCACCGGCGCCATGACGGTGCTGCTCAAGGACGCCCTGCAGCCGAACCTCGTGCAGACCCTCGAGGGCAACCCGGCGCTGATCCACGGCGGCCCCTTCGCCAACATCGCCCACGGCTGCAACTCGGTGATTGCCACGCGGGCCGGCCTGCGGCTCGCCGACTACACGGTGACGGAGGCCGGCTTCGGCGCCGATCTCGGCGCCGAGAAGTTCCTGGACATCAAGTGCCGGCAGGCGGGCCTGACTCCCTCGGCCGTGGTGGTGGTGGCGACGGTCCGCGCCCTCAAGATGCACGGCGGCGTCGACAAGAAGAACCTCGGGTCCGAGAACATCGACGCCCTGGAGAAGGGTTTCGCCAATCTCGCCCGTCACGTCACCAACCTGCGCGGCTTCGGCCTGCCGGTGGTGGTCGGCGTCAACCACTTCCACGCCGACACCGACGCCGAGCACGCCAAGCTCAAGGACCTGTGCCGCGAGCGGCTCGACGTGGAGGCGATCACCTGCCGCCACTGGGCCGAGGGCGGTGCCGGGGCCGAGGAACTCGCCCGCGCGGTGGTCAAGCTCAGCCAGGCCGAGCCGGCGCCGATCCGCCACGCCTACGAGACCGAGAGCCGGCTCACCGACAAGATCCGGGCGATCGCCACCAAGCTGTACGGCGCCGCCGACATCCAGATCGAGACCAAGGCCGCCGGCAAGCTCGCCACCTTCGAGAAGGACGGCTACGGCCACCTGCCGATCTGCATGGCCAAGACCCAGTACTCCTTCTCCACCGACCCGACCCTGATGGGCGCCCCCGAGGGCCACATCGTCGGCGTGCGCGACGTCCGGCTCTCGGCCGGCGCGGGCTTCGTGGTGGCGATCTGCGGGGAGATCATGACCATGCCGGGCCTGCCCCGGGTGCCGGCCGCCGACACGATCCGGCTCGACGCCAACGGGCAGATCGACGGGCTGTTCTGAGAAACGTCGCGCGGGGCTCGCCCACGGGCGGGCCCCGCCGTTCGTCGTTGCGAGCGGAGCGAAGCAATCCAGGGACACACCGCATCCGGAGATCGCGCGCTGCCCTGGGTCGCTGCGCTCGCGATGACGGAGCGGGTCGGATCAGGGCCGCCCCTACGCGTCCCCGAACAAGTCCACCGCCAGCCGGGAATGCGCCTCGCGCAGCATCCCGGTATCGACCCCGAGCGGCTGCCCGTCGATCACCCGCCAGCGCCCCGCGACCATCACCCGGTCGGCCCGGGTGGCGCCGCACAGGACGAGCGCCGCCAGCGGGTCGTGGGCTCCGGAGAAGCGCAGCTCGTCCAGGGTGAACAGGGCGAGATCCGCCTCGCGGCCCGGCGCGATCCGGCCGATATCGGAGCGGCCGAGACAGGCGGCCGAGCCCTCGGTCGCCCAGCGCAGGGCGTCGAGATGCGTCACGGCCTCCGCCCCGTAGGTGAGCCGGTTGATCATGAGGGCGTGGCGCACTCCCTCCATCAGGTTCGAGCTGTCGTTCGAGGCCGAGCCGTCGACGCCGAGGCCGACGGGCGCGCCCGCCGCCTCCAGCTCGCAGGTGCGGCAGCGGCCCGAGGCCAGGGTCATGTTCGAGATCGGGCAGTGACAGACACCGACGCCGGCCGCGCCGAGCCGCGCGACCTCGGCATCGGTGAGGTGGATGCCGTGCGCGAGCCAGACCCGGTCGCTCAGCCAGCCGACCTCTTCGAGGTACTCCACCGGGCGGCAGCCGAACATCTGCTGGCAATAGGCCTCCTCGTCGCGCGTCTCGCCGAGATGGGTGTGCAGCCGGCACCCGCTGCGGGCGGCGAGCTCCGCGCTCGCGCGCATCAAGCGCTCGGTCACCGAGAAGGGCGAGCAGGGGGCGAGGGCGATCTGCACCATCGCCCCGGGGGCGGAATCGTGGAACAGGTTCAGCACCCGCTCGCAGTCCGAGAGGATCGCGTCGTCGTCCTGGGTCAGGGCCGCGGGCGACAGGCCGCCCGCCCGGTCGGACAAGCTCAGGGAGCCGCGGGTGAGCGCGGCCCGGATCCCGAGGTCGCGGGCCTCCGCGACCTGGATGTCCATCGACGCCTCGAGGCCCTTCGGGAACAGGTAGTGGTGGTCGCCCGCCGTGGTGCAGCCCGAGAGCAGCAGCTCGGTGAAGGCGACCCGCGTGGCGAGCCGGAACGCCTCCGGGGTGATCCGCCCTCAGACCGTGTAGAGCGCCTCCAGCCAGGGGAAGAGCGGCTTGTTGAGCGCCAGCGGATGGGCGCGGGTCAGCGTCTGGAAGGCGTGGTGGTGCGTGTTGATCAGCCCCGGGATGACCACGTGGCGCGACGCGTCGAAGGTCGCGTCCACGGGCGCGGCGGGGCGCGCGCCCGCCGCCACGCACTCGACGATCCGGGTGCCCGCCACCACGATCCCGCCGCCGGCGGCCTCGGCCAGGACGGCGCGCGGGTCGCGGATCCAGAGGCGTCCCGATCCCGGTTCCCCTGCCTCGGCCATGCGCGTCCGCTCCCGTCGCCCGAGAGCCTGCCTAGCGGAGGCGTCGGACCGGGGGCAATCCCGCGGGTACACGCTTGAGGATCCGGGGCGGTCGGCGCCCCGGCCGCCCCAGCCAGGGTTGACGGGCCTCGGCCGCCTTGAGAAACGTCATGGGGACTGACCTATCACCCGTTGGGAGCGGCCGCGCCGTGACACGGACAGCCCCGCGCGAGGAGATGTTCGCGCCGAAACCCGTCCCGGGCGCCGCGCCGGCCGCCCTCGGCAGCGACGACCTGATCGAGCTCCTGTTCTTCGCCTACCGGGATTTCGTCGGCGATCCGGACAGGATCCTGGCCGATTACGGGTTCGGCCGCGCCCACCACCGGGTGCTGCACTTCGTCGACCGGTACCCGGGCCTGACGATCGCCGAGCTCCTCGACATCCTGCGCATCACCAAGCAGAGCCTGAACCGGGTGCTCAAGGACCTGATCGGGCAGGGCTACGTCGCGCAGAAGCCCGGTTCCAGCGACCGGCGCCAGCGCCTCCTGTACTGCACCGAGGCCGGCGCCGGGCTCGCGGCCGACCTGACGCGGGTCCAGGCCCGCCGCCTCGCCCGGGCACTCGCGGCGCCGGATGCCCGGGGCTCCCCGGAGGACTTCCTGATGGCGATGATCGAGCCGGAGGACCGGCCGGCGGTCCAGCGCCTGATGGCGCGGCGCGGGGGCGGGGCCGAGGGGCAGGTCGACGCGGAGGAGCCCGCGTGAGCCACGCCGCCCGGTCCGACCTGCCCGACGAGGCGCCCCACGTCCTCGTGGTCGACGACGACCGCCGCCTGCGCGAATTGCTCGCCCGCTACCTCACCGACCAGGGCTTCCGGGTCACCGCGGCGGCGAGCGCCGCGGAGGCGCGCGCCCGGGCCCAGAGCGTCGTGTTCGACGCCATGGTGCTCGACGTGATGATGCCCGGCGAGAACGGCTTCGACTACGCGCGCAGCGTCCGCGAGACCTCGCGCGTGCCGATCCTGATGCTCACGGCCCGCTCCAACCCGAACGACCGGGTGATGGGGCTGGAGATCGGCGCGGACGATTACCTGCCGAAGCCGTTCGAGCCGCGGGAGCTGACGCTGCGGCTCAACAACATCATCAAGCGCAGCGTGCGGCCCCGCGCGGCCTCCGCCGAGGCCGTGACCTTCGGGCCCTTCGCGTTCCGGATCGACCGGGGCGAGCTGCGCCGGGACGACGAGCTGATCCGCATCACCGAGCGCGAGCGCGAGATCCTGACGATCCTGGCGACGGCGGGCGGCGCCAATGTCGAGCGCGAGCAGCTCGCCGGTCCGGGCGGCGCGGCGGCGGAGCGCACCGTCGACGTGCAGATCAACCGCCTGCGTCGCAAGACTGAGGTCGATCCCGCCAACCCGGTCTTCCTGCAGACTGTGCGGGGCGTCGGCTACCGGCTCGCGGTGGATTGAGCCGCCTGCGGGCCGCCGGGCGGCTCAGACCACCCGCGGCGTGTCGGGTTTCAGCTTGAGGGCCTTGGCGATCCGGGTGGACAGGCTCCCCACGATCGCGAGGCTGGCCGACGGGCCGGCGAGGGCGCGGACGGCCTCCACCGCCTCCTCGGCGCTGGGCTTCATCACTGCGTAGACCGTGGCGCCGGGCGCCGCGCCGGCGCCCTCCGCGGTCACGGAGACGAGGAAGGTCGTGTGGCGTCGCCGCAGGCGTCCAGGCATGGTCCAGCATTTGGCATGTCGGCTAACCATCACCAATGCCTGAGACCCGGAGCCGGCCGGGAAACCGCACGCACCCGGCACGATAACCCGTGCCGGGTCTCTCAGATCAGGGCAAGGTCGATGCCGGGAAGCCGCAGCCCGTCGAGGCGCGTGCGCCAGCGCTGCCCGGAGGCGACGGGCAGCGCGTCCGTCAGCGTGCCCGTCGTGACGACAGTCCCGGCGTCGAGCGGTGGGGCCACCGGATCGTTAGCCAGCGCATCGACGAGGTGGGCCAGGGCCGCGAGCGGCCCCGTCCCGAGCACGCAGCCGCCACCGCCCCGGTCCGCGACGGCCCCGTCCCGCAGTAGCTCGACGGTGAAGCCGGCGAGTTCGCCGAGCCAGGCCGATCGCGCGTCCGCGGTGATCCGCACCCGCTCGCCCACCACCAGCAGCCCGTGCAGCCCGAAGGCCGCGACGGTGTCGGGCGCCGCGAAGCGCCAGCCCGGATAGAGCGACTGCACGATCTCGAAGCCGCTCGCCGCCCAGTCGAGGCAGGCGATCAGCGCCGCGGCATCCATGCCGGGCTCGGGCGCGCGCGCCAGCCCGAACACGATCTCCGGCTCGATCCGCGGCTCGACGAAGGCGGCGAGCGGCACCGGCCCCGACAGGGCGGCCCGGTCGCGCAGGGTCGTGTCGTAGACGTGCCCCCAGATCGGCGCGCGGACGCCGTAGCGCTCCCACAGGGTCGTGTTGGTGAAGCCGATCTTGTAGCCGACCGGCCGCTCGCCGCGCTCCCCGCGCAGGACCCGGACCGCCTCGGCCACCCGGTAGGCCGCCGGCAGGTCGAGGGCCGGATCCCAGTCGGTCAGCGGCGCGATCGGGCGGCGATGCTCGTGCGCGGAGAGGATCGTGCGGGCATGGGCCGCGGCGGAGATCGGCTCGGTCATCGGCGCACGGCGTGAGGGCCGACGGGGCGGCACCCGCGCCGGGCCGCCTCCAGCGCGGCCGGCCGATCTTACCCGAGGTGACCGTCGCCGGGAACGCGCGCTCTGTCGCTGCGCCGCCGACGCTCGCCGGCCCGTCCCCCGCGCGGAGCGCGCTCCCGGGGCGTTCGCTCCCGGCCCCGCCGCCCGCAGCATATTTTCATTAGAGGAATACCAAAATACGTTTCTTAAAGATGTGTCATCGGAGGCACATACTGCTCACGGATCCGTGATAGCTGGGCATCGGCGCGTATCTTCGCCCAGTAATTCTTGTTTAGAGTCGGTACAATGTCGAGATATGTCAGTGACCGGGCCGGGTCGCGCGCGTTCGATCGTGCGGAGAGGCTGCTCCGAATCGGGTTTGTATCGTCGACATCTATACTCACGCTCGGGGCGGCCGCGCTCGCCCAGCCCGCGCCCGCCACGGACATCGAGCTGTCCGAACTCAGCGTGACGGGCGAGGCGCGCGGGCGCAGCCTGAACAGCGACCTGTACGGGCGCGGCGGGGCCACCGGGCCGGTGCCCGGCTACGTTGCCAGCCGCAGTACGGTCGGCACGAAGACCGACACGCCGATCCTGGAGACCGCGCAGTCGGTGTCGGTCATCGGGCGCCAGCAGATCGAGGATCAGAACGCCCTGACCATCAACCAGGCGCTGCGCTTCACGCCGAGCGTCACCACCGAGCAGCGGGGCGGCGCCGGCTCGACGCGCCTGGAGCAGTTCTACATCCGCGGCTTCACCGCGCCGATCTTCCTCGACAACATGGCGCTGCCCGGTAACCGCGACGCCTTCCCCAGCGTCGATCCCTACCGCCTGGAGCGGGTCGACATCATCAAGGGGCCGGCCTCGGTCCTCTACGGGCAGTCCGGTCCGGGCGGCCTCGTCAACCTCGTCTCGAAGGTCCCGCAATTCGTCCGCCACGGCGAGATCTTCGTCCAGGGCGGCGGCTTCAGCGAGGTCCGCGGCGGCTTCGACGTCGGCGGCCCGATCGCGTCCGACATCCCGGGTCTCGCCGACCAGTTCGCCTACCGGGTCATCGGCCTCGGCTGGAACGGCGACGGCCCGGCCGTGACCACCAAGGTCGAGCGCGCCTTCATCAACCCGAGCCTCACGTGGCGGCCCTCCGCCGACACCTCGCTCACGATCATCGCCAACTACCAGCGCGACCCGTTCTCGGGCTTCTACGGCGGCTTCCCGGCCGTCGGCACGGTGTTCCCGCGCAATTTCGGCAGCGGCGTCTTCGGCCGGCTGCCGGTGAACTTCTACGACGGCGACCGCACCATCGAGCGCTCCGACCGCACCCAGGCCTCCGTCGAGTACCTGTTCGACCACCGGATCACCGAGAACCTGCGCTTCCACTCGGCCGGCCGCTACCTGCGCTCGAACGGCGACTACCGCAGCGTGTTCACGACCTTCGGCGACGTCAACGGCCCGTACACGAGCGGGCCGACCATCGGTCGCTCGGTCGGCGGCACCCAGGTCGACATCGAAGCCTACACGATGGACAACAACTTCATCGCCGATTTCGACACCGGCCCGATCGCCCACACGGCGCTGCTCGGCGTCGACCACCGGACCTTCAGCACGCGGTCCGTCACCGGCCCGTTCCCGGCGACGACGAGCCTGAACGCCCTCGCCCCCGACCACGACCTGCCGATCCGGTTCCCCGCCTTCACGTCGACCTCGCGGATCGACGCGCAGCAGACCGGCGTGTACTTCCAGGATCAGGCGAAGTTCGACCGCTTCATCCTGACGCTCGGCGGCCGCTACGACACCGCCCGGCAGACCGGCCCGACCCGCACCTTCGCGCCGAACGGGCTGACCATCCAGGACGTCCCGGCCGAGGCCTTCACCGGCCGCGCCAGCCTGCTCTACCTGTTCGACAGCGGCGTCGCCCCGTACGTCTCCTACAGCGAGGCGTTCGAGCCGATCGTCAACGGGCGGATCTTCGACGCGGCCTTCGGCTCGGCCGGGCGCATCCCCGTCCCGATCGCCAGCAACCAGTACGAGGCCGGCATCAAGTACCAGCCGCCCGGCACCGACATCCTGCTGACCACCGCGTTCTTCGACATCCGCCGCTCGAACGCCACCACCACCGACCCGGTCAATCCCGGCTTCGTCGTGCAGACCGGCGAGGTCGGCGTGCAGGGTGTCGAGTTCGAGGCGCGGGCCACCTTCGCCGAGGGCCTCAGCCTGATCGGCGGCTTCTCGCTCCTCGACATCCGCAACGTCCGCGACACCGGCTTCACCACGAACGACCTGACCCGCCGGCAGGTGCCGCTCCAGGGGCTGCGGCCGGTGCAGGTGCCGGACACGACGGCCTCGCTGTTCGTCGACTACCGCTTCACCGACGGACCGCTCATCGGCCTCGGCCTCGGCGGCGGCGTGCGCTACCTCGGCCCGTCCTGGGGCGATCCGGCCAACACGTTCCAGGTGCCCGAGAGCGTGCTGGTCGACGCCGTCGCCTCCTACGACATGAAGCACCTCGACCCGCGGCTCGCCGGCCTCAGCGCGCAGATCAACGTGCAGAACCTGCTCGACGAGCGCTACGTGACCGGCTGCTTCACCTACTCGGGCTGCTATTACGGCCTGCCGCGCACGGTCTACGCGACCCTGCGCTACCGCTGGTGAGGCGGCCGCCGTGGGCAAGACCTTCCGGCAGTCGATGGCGTGGCTCCACGCCTGGTCGGGCCTCGTCGTCGGCTGGGTGCTGTTCGCCGTCTTCGTGACGGGCACGGCGAGCTACTACCGGCCCGAGATCTCGCAGTGGATGCGGCCCGAGCTCCGCACCGACCGGACCTTCGGGCCGGCGGAGCTCGCGGCGGCGGCCGAGCGCGGCGTCGCCCACCTGCAGGCCCATGCGGGCGGCGCGCGGACGTGGTTCCTCGCGCTGCCGCGGCCGGACCGGCCGGTGCTGGAGCTGTTCTGGCGGACCGGCCCGGGCCGCCCGCCCGGCCACGTCCTCCTGGATCCCGACAGCGGCGCGCCGGCGGCGGTGCGGGCGACGCGCGGCGGCGACTTCCTCTACCGCTTCCACTTCGAGCTGAACCTGCCGCCGCTCTGGGGCCGCTGGATCGTCGGCGCCTGCGCGATGATCATGCTGGTGGCGCTGATCTCGGGGATCGTCACCCACCGGCGCATCTTCGCCGACTTCTTCACCTTCCGCCGGGACAAGTCCGCCCAGCGGGGCTGGCTGGACGCGCACAACGTCACGGGCGTCCTCGCCCTGCCGTTCCACCTGATGATCACCTATACCGGGCTCGCCACCCTCATGGTGATGTACGTGCCCTGGGGCCTGAACACGGCCTATCGCGGCGACAGCCAGCGCTACTTCGCCGAGTCCGGCCAGATCACCGCGCCGCGCTCGCCCGCCGGCCAGCCCGGCACGCTCGTGCCGGTCGGGCCGCTGGTGGTCCGCGCCCTGGCGATGCGGCCGGAACCCCTGGAGCGGATCACGGTGGTCAACCCGGCGGACGCGCGCGCCACCGTGGTGGCGGTGTTCGAGGAGCCGCACGGCCTCTCCCACGAGCACCCGCAGATCGCCTTCGACGGCGTGACGGGCGCGGTCCTTGAGGTGCGCGCGGGCGGCCTGCGGCCGGCGACCAAGACGTTCACCGCGATGGTCGGCCTGCACGAGGCGCACTTCGCCGGCCCGGCCCTGCGGGTGCTGTTCTTCCTGTGCGGCCTCGCCGGCAGCGCCATGGTGGCGACCGGGCTGCTGCTCTGGGCGGTGGCGCGCCTGCCCAAGGGGGACGCGCCCCGAGGCTTCGGCCTGCGCCTCGTCCAGGGCCTGAACGTCGCGACGATCGCCGGCCTGCCCGCGGCCGTCGCCGCCTATTTCCTGGCCAACCGGCTGCTCCCCGCCGCGCTGCCCGCGCGGGCGGAGTGGGAGGTCGGGGCCTTCTTCGCCGTCTGGCTGCTCGTCGCCGTGGCGGCGCTCCTGCGCCCGGCCGGGCGGGTCTGGCCGGAGACGCTGACGGCGGCGGCCGCGTTGTACGGCGCCGTCGCGGCCGCGGATGTCGGGCGCCTCGTCGCGCTCCGGCTCGGCGGCGACGCGCCGGTCGAGCCGGTCCTCCTCGCCTTCGACGGCGCGATGCTGGCCCTCGCCGCCCTCTTCCTGCTCGCGGTCCGCACGATCGCGCGGCGCGGCGGAGCGTCCCGCGGCCCCGCGAAAGCCGCGGGGCTCTCGATCGCGGGGCACGCGCGGCGGGAGCAGGCCCGGCCCGGCATGCCGGTACCGGGAGATCGGGAGCCGATATGATAAAATTGAACTGGTATATTGAACCCAGTGCGGCGAATTAATTCAAAATAACTCCCGAAGCCTGACATATATCGGATGCGCGTCGACTGTATCTGTGCAGAATGGTTCGGCCGGCATGCCAGCCGGTCGCGCCTGTGTCGTCGATTTTCACGCCCTTGATCCTTCGGCCCAGGCGTTCCAGCGCGGTCCATCCCAAGCGCACGCTGGACATGTCCCCGAGACCCAGAACTTGAGCCTCGAGGCGCGGCCCTCGGGGCTCTTTTTCTGCCGCGCCGGGCAATGCGGGCCCGACGGCTGTTCACGGGCCCCGCGTCCCCGTACCAGAAGGCCCCGGGAGCGGCAGGACGGGCATGCAGCGCATCACCATCACCATCGACGACGCCCTGCTGACGGCGGTCGACGACCTCTGCGCGCGGCGCGGCTACGGCAGCCGCTCGGAGGCGGTGCGCGACATCGTCCGCGACGCCCTGGCGCCGGTCCGCGCCGCGGAGCCCGACGGATCGGCGGCCTGCTACGGGGCGCTGAGCTACGTCTACAGCCACGGCACCCGCGACCTGGCCCGTCGGCTGACCGGCGAGGGGCATGAGCACGGCGTCTCGATCGCCAGCCTGCACGTGCACCTGACCCACGACGCGTGCCTCGAGGTGGCGGTCCTGCGCGGGCCGGTGGCCCGGATGCAGAGCTACGCCGACGCCGTCGTCACGCAGCGCGGCGTCCGCTACGGTCACCTGCACCTCATCCCGGAGGGTGACGACGCCCGCACCCATCCGGGCCACGGCGACGACGGCCCGGGGTGAGGGCGCCCCCCGCCCGCGATCCAGCGCCCCATCGACTGCGCCCCACGCGCAACACGGCCGGCCTAATCCGCCCGTATGACTTTTTCGTATGTTTATCATACGGACGGCGTGCGAGAGTCCGGGGATCGCCACGCCTCGCCCGGTCTGCCGGTGTCCCGCCCGACTTCCCGCTCGACTTCCCGTCCTGTCTGCCGCCACCGGCCTGCCGCCCCCGGCCTCCGCGCCGTGACCCGGCTGCTCGCCGCGGGCGGCCTCGTCGTCGCGACCGCCGGGCGCGGCTGGGCGGCGCCTGAGGGCGCCCCGACACCGTCGGCCGTCACCCTGTCCGAGATCTCGGTGGTCCCCGCGGCGCCTCCGCTCATCCCCGCGACGGACGGGCCCGGCGCCAGCGCCGGCTATGTCGGCGGCGTCACCGGGATCGGCGGCGCCCTGCTGAGCGTCGACGCGGCCAGCGCCGGCGTCATCGGCGGGGCGGTCCTCAACGCCCGCCCGGTCACGCGGCCCGGCGAGGTGCTGGAGGCAGTGCCGGGCCTGATCGTCACCCAGCACAGCGGGGAGGGGAAGGCCAACCAGTACTTCCTGCGCGGCTTCAACCTCGACCACGGGACCGACATCGCCATCAGCGTCGACGGCATGCCGGTCAACATGCGCACCCACGCCCACGGCCAGGGCTACGCCGACCTCAACTTCCTCATCCCCGAACTCGTCGGCGCGGTGGAGTACCACAAGGGGCCGTACTTCGTGCGCGACGGCGACTTCGCCTCCGCGGGCTCGGTGCGCATCGACTATCTCGACACCGTGTGGGAGAATCTCGCGCTGACCTCGATCGGCAGCTTCGGCTACAAGCGGGCCCTGTCGATCGCCTCGGCCCCGCTGGGCGAGGGCACCCTGCTGGTGGCCGGCGAGGCGCAGGTCTATGACGGGCCGTGGACCGTCCCGGACGCGCTGCGCAAGCTCAACGGCGTCGCCCGCTACAGCCAGGGCACGGCGCTGGACGGGTTCGCGGTCACCGGCATGGCCTACGCGTCCCGCTGGACGGCCACCAACCAGATCCCGGAGCGGGCCGTCGGCGCGGGCCTGATCGGCCGCTACGGCACCCTCAACCCCACGGATGGCGGCGACACCGCCCGCTTCTCCCTGTCGGGGCGGTTCAGCGCGACGGACGACACCGGCATCACCCGGGCCTCGGCCTACGTGATCCGCTACCAGATGAACCTGTTCAACGACTTCACCTACTTCCTCAACGATCCCGTCGGCGGCGACCAGTTCCACCAGCTCGACCAGCGCGTCCTCGGCGGCGGCGAGGTGCTGCACATCTTCCAGGGCGACCTGTTCGGCCGGCCGCTGGAGGTCGAGGTCGGCGCCCAGACGCGGACGGACTCGATCCGCGTCGGCCTGTTCAACACCGCCTTCCGCCAGTACCGCTCGACCGTGCTCGACGACCGCGTGCTGGAATCGAGCGGCGCCCTCTACCTCGACACGCGGGTGCGCTGGACCGAGTGGCTGCGCACGAGCGTCGGCGTGCGGGCGGACGGCTACTACGCCGACGTCCGCTCGGACACGCCGGCGAACTCGGGACGGGCCACCGACGGCATCGTCAACCCGAAGCTCGGCCTCGTGCTCGGACCGTGGTCCGACACCGAGATCTACGTGAATTACGGCGGCGGCTTCCACTCGAACGACGCGCGCGGCGTCACCGCCACGGTCGATCCCGCTAGCCCCCTGTTCAACATCACCCGGTCGCCCTTCCTGGTGCCCTCCACGGGCTACGAGCTCGGCCTGCGCAACCGGTCGATCGCCGGGCTGGAGACGAGCCTCGCGCTGTTCCGGCTCGACTTCGCCTCGGAGAACATCTTCCAGGGCGACACCGGCACCACGGAGCCGAGCCGCCCGACCCGCCGGTTCGGTGTCGAGTGGACGAACCGCTACGCGGTGACGCCGTGGCTGTCCCTGGACGGGGATCTGACGATCACCAACGCCCGGTTCTCCAGCTACGACCCGGCGGGCAACCGGGTGCCGGAGGCCCCCACGACCATCGCGTCGGCGGGCGTGACCTTCGGCGAGCCCCTCGGCTGGTTCGGGAGCCTGCGGGTCCGCTATTTCGGGCCGCGCCCGCTCATCGAGGACAACGCGATCCGCTCCCGGGCGACCGCCCTGCTCAACGGCCGCATCGGCTACCTGTTCGACACCGGGGTGAGCGTCTCGCTGGACGTGCTCAATCTGACGAACAGCAAGGCCGACCAGATCACCTACGCCTACGTCTCGCGCCTTCCGGGCGAGCCCGCCGAGGGGCTGATCGACCGCCTCTTCCACCCGGTGGAGCCCACGGCCGTGCGCCTGACGATCGCCGGGCGGTTCTGACCGCCGGCGCCACGACGACACGCGGATCCCGACCCCCTCGCGGCAGACCCATGCCGCGAGGGAATTCGTCCCGGCGTCCCGGTCGCGTCAGCCGCCGCTGCGCGAGACCCGGTAGTCGCGCGGGGTCAGGCCGTAGGTCTCCCGGAACGCGCGACTGAGCTGGGCGCCGCTCCCGAAGCCGTAGGCCTCCCCGATCGCGCCGATCGACCGCGGCTCCAGCGGATTGTCGAGGGCGGCCCGCACGGCCGCGAGGCGCTGCCGCGCGCGGTAACGCGCCACCCCACCTTCCGGCTCGAACAGGCGGTAGAGCTGGGAGCGCGATATGCCGAGCGCCCGCGCGATCGCGTCGATCCGGGGCGGCGTGTCGAGCTGGCCGCGGATGAGCCGCTTCGCGGCCCTGAGCCGGGCGGCCTCGAGCGGCGCGGCCGCGCGGGCCGCTCCCTCCAGGCTCGGGCGCGCGCAGGCCGCGACCATGTGGAGCGTGGCCTGCGCGATCGGGGCGGCGTCGGTCGCGGTGATCGCGCCGCTATGCGCGGCCAGGCTCCGGATATGGTCGGCGAGCAGGCGGCCCGCGCCGCCGGTCAGGATCAGCCCGTGCATCGCGTCCTCGTCCGGCAGCACGGTGGCGATGGAGGCGCGCGGGACGGCCAGGATCAGCGAGTCCGTCTCCGGCACCCGGCTGCGGCGGTACGGCTGCGACAGGTCGTTGAGGCTGACCGCGCCCGCCGGAACCTCCGCCACGCCCCGTTCGGTCTCGACGCTGTAGGCGTGCCGGCTGAGGTGCAGGACGAACCCGTCCTGACCGTCGCGCCGGATCCGGGAGCGGGATCGGGCCGGCGCCTGCGGTGCGGCGCTCATGACGCGCAGGGCCATCGGGCCGATCAGCGTCGTCTCGATCCGGCCCGAGAAGCCGTGCGGATCGGCATCGAGGTCGTGGGCTGCGAACAGCGCGCGCCACGCGGCGAAGCGGTCGCGCTCCGGCAGGGCATCCGTCGTGAAGAGGGAACGGGGTACGACGTTCACGGCGGGACCGATGAGCGAGGGTTGAGTGAGTTTACCTTACGTTGCGCGATCGACCAGTGCGCACGGGACACAATCTACGATCTGACGCGACCCGCTCCCACGGGGTGACAGTCTGTACCCCGGGGCCATCGTCCCATCGCGGCAGTGCCGCGATGGGACGACCTTCGGGCCACCAGGGCTTGCGAGAAACATAACGCGTTATATAATTGATGTCGGGAGAACCGACATGCCGGCAGACATCCTCGACGAACTCGGGCCGCTGTTCCTGGGCAGCCGCCTCAAGCGCCTCGCCGACCGCTTCCAGGCCGACGCCGCCCGGATCCTGCGGGACGAGGGGCTCGGCATCCAGCCGGCCCAGTTCCCGCTCCTCGCCGCCATCGACCGCTACGGGCCGCTGACCATCGGCGACGCCGCCGCCGCCCTCGGCGTCAGCCAGCCGGCGGCCACGCGCACGGCGGCGAGCCTCGTCGCGCTCGGCTTGCTCGAAGAGGCGCGGTCGGACGCGGACCTTCGCCAGAAGGCGCTGTCGCTCAGCGGTGCGGGCGAGGCCCTGATGGCGCGCGCCAGGGACGCGCTCTGGCCGCGCGTCGACAGGGCCGTCGCGAGCCTGTGTGCCGGCCTGTCGGGCCCCCTGCTGGACCAGATCGCCGCCCTGGAGCGCCGGCTCGACGCCGTCCCGTTCGCGGCCCGCATCCGCCAGGACGGCGCGGCCGGCGACGCCGCGACGGGCCTGACGATCCGGGACTACACGGACGCGCTGGCGGACCGCTTCCGCGACATCAACGCCGAGTGGATCGAGGCGATGTTCGCGCTGGAGGAGAACGACCGCCAGATCCTGTCCGATCCCCGCGGCGAGATCCTGGACCGCGGCGGGCTCATCCTGTTCGTTGAGTCGGCGGATCTCGGGATCGTCGGCACCTGCGCGCTGATGCGGACGGAGGCGGGCTGCTACGAGCTGACCAAGATGGCCGTGTCCGCGCGGGCCCGGGGCCGCAAGGCCGGCGAGCACCTGCTGCGGGCGGTGCTGGCCCGCGCCGCGGCCATGGAGATCGAGACGCTCTACCTGCTGACCAACACCAAGTGCGCGGCCGCCGTGCACCTGTACGAGAAGGTCGGGTTCCGGCACGACCCGGAGATCATGGACCGGTTCGGCCGGCGCTATGCCCGCTGCAATGTGGCCATGCGCTATCCCCTGTGACGCCGCGCGCCCGACGCGCCGAGGGCGACCCGTTCCCGGTCGTGCCGCCCGGCGCGGCGACGAAGCGCGGATCCCGGCCGTGCGCGGGCCCGCGTGGCGCCGCAGCGAGCCGCTCCCATCCGCGGAGGATAGCCGCGCGCTCTGCGTCAGATCTCGTTCAGCAGTGACGATGCGCGGACAGACAAAATGATGGGCGCGAAGAGTTCAACTGAAAATTGATTTGGGCGATCTGTTTGTGAGAGCATCAGCAACAGATCCCGTAACGGAATCTTATCGTCGCGCTTCCATCTTGGTGGCCCCGCTCTGGAGCTGCGCTCGGACAATGAAAGCTTGGTTCGCGAAACTTTCGATCCAGCACCGGCTGGTCGGAGCACTCGCGCTGCTCATCGTCTGTCTGCTCCTCGTCGGCGGCGTGGGCCTGCACGCCGTCGGCGATCTCGCCGAGGACCAGATCCGCCTCGGCAACGGCACGCTGCCCAGCGTGCGCTACGCCGGCGAGCTGCGCGGCAACGTGATCGACGTGCGCGTCAGCGTCGTGAACCACATCCTCTATCCCGAGGCCGCCCACATGCGGGCCGAGGAGGCGGCCCTGGCGAAGAAGACGGAGGCGGTGGCCGCCGCGATGCGCAACTACGCGCCGCTGATCGACGGTCCGAAGGAGCGCGCGCTCTTCGACGTGTTCGACCGGGAATGGAAGAGCTACCTCGCGGCGATCCCGGCCGTGCTGGAATACTCGCGGACGGGCCGCAAGGATCTGGCGCTGCGCGAGAGCTTGGTCGGCGTCCGCCCCCACATCAAGGCGGCCTCCCAGGCGCTCGAGGAGATCGTGGCGCTCAACAACGCCAGCGGCGAGACGGCGATCGCCCAGGGAGCGGCCGCCGCCTCCGGCGCGAAGCGGCTCATGCTGGCGATCGGCGCCATCGCCCTCGTGCTCGCGACCGCGCTCGGCGCGCTGATCGTGCGGAGCATCGCCGCCAGTGTCCGCGCCGTGCTGGAACCGATGCGGCGGCTGGCGGCCGGGGACCTCGCGGTCGCGATCCCGCACCAGGGGGAGCGGAACGAGATCGGCCAGATCGCCGACGCCGTGCAGGTCTTCAAGGATTCGGGGATCGAGGCGCGGCGGCTGGCCGCCCTTCAGGCCGAGGCCGACGCCGCCAAGATGCGCCGCGCCGAGCTGCTCGACCGCATCACCCGCGGTTTCGAGCGGGAGGCCGGGGCGCTCACGGACGAGCTGACCGCCGCCGCCACCGAGATGGAGGCGACCGCCGCCTCGATGACCGAGATCGCCGCGCAGACCAACACCCTCGCGGCGAGCGTCTCGGTCGCCGCCGAGCAGACCTCCGGTAACGTCCAGCAGGTCGCGAGCGCGACCGAGGAGATGGCGGCCTCCGTGCAGGAGATCAGCGGGCAGGTGACCCATTCGGTGGAGATCGCCGCCTCGGCCATCGCCCGCGCGCAGGAGACCGGCACCATCATCCGGGAGCTGTCCGACAGCGCCAACCGGATCGGCGCGGCCGCCGGCCTGATCTCGGGCGTGGCGAGCCAGACCAACCTCCTCGCCCTCAACGCCACCATCGAGGCGGCGCGCGCCGGCGAGGCCGGCCGCGGCTTCGCGGTGGTGGCCGCCGAGGTCAAGACGCTGGCCGAGCAGACGGCCCGGGCGACCCAGGAGATCTCCGCCCGGATCGGCGCGATCCAGTCCGCCACGCGGGGCGCGGTGGAGGCGGTCCACGGCGTGAGCCGCACGATCGACGACATGTCGGGCATCGCCACCCACATCGCCTCGGCGATCGAGGAGCAGGGCGCGGCCACGCGCGAGATCGCGCGGAACGTCCAGGCGGCCGCGCACGGGACCCGGCAGGTCACGGGCCATATCGGATCGGTGCGCGAGGGGGCCGGCGAGACCGGATCGGCCGCGACGCAGGTTCTTGACGCCGCGCGCACCCTCGCGGTCCGGTCCGACGGGCTCAGCCGGGCCGTCCGCAGCTTCCTGGACGAGGTCCGGGCCGCCTAGAGCTGCGCCCGATCGAGGCGCGACGGGGCGATCGCCGAGCCCGTGCCGTCCGCGGTGCGGGCCGCTCTCCCGCACGGCAGAGGGGGCATGGCGAGGCTGCCCCGCCGGAGCGTCTGTCTCCCGGATCTATAATCCGGAACGGTGCACAACGACCGGGACCGCCGCCCGCGTGGGGCCTCGGCGCGCCGGTCGGCCCGGGGATCGGGCCGCCACGCCCGCGCTCAGTTGCAGCCGTCGCAGATGCTGCGCTCGATCTTGTTGAGCCGGGCGCGCTCGTGCTCCTGCACGGCGCGCGGCGGCACCTCGCCCGGGCCGAGGGACGTGCCGGGGGGTTTGGTCACGCCGAGGCTGTTGGTGTTCGGCGCCGTGATCGTCGTGGCCGGGCCGCCGCCCGTCCCGGTCTGGTCGGGCGCCAGGCCCTGGGCCGCGAGGGTGGCCGGGACGGCCAGGCTCAGCAGGGCCAGGCCCGCGGAGCGGAAGAGGGTTCGGGTCATCGTACCTCCCGTCGTCGAGCGCGCGTGAAACAGCTTGGCAGTATCCGTCGCCTCCCGAAACCGCCTTCGTCCAGTCGTGAGCCGGATGGCTCCACTATCCACCGTAATCCGACTGGCCGATAGAGTCCCGACTGCGCTCGGAGCGATCGCTTGGCGGACCGGTTCGGCTGCCGGCCCGGTCAGTCCGATCCGATCGCGCGATCATCGGGCGAAATCTATCCGGTCAGATCTTAGTCGATCGCTAATAAATATTAGCTAAGTATTTACAAGAGCGGGATCGGGTCCCGTCGGGAGCGGATCCGGGAACAGGGAGCCTCGCATGTGCGTCGCGTGTGACTGGGCGCCCCATTTCCAGGCCTTCGGGGGCGGGCGCGCCGTCAATCGGCGCGCGGTGCTGCGGTCGGGCGCGGCCATCACCGCGACGGCGCTCGCGCTGGACCTCGTCCCGACGGGCGCCCGCGCCGAACCGGGGAGCGGCCGCGCGGCCGCCGCGGGGCCCGCCGACGTCGTGTTCCACAACGGCCCCGTCTACACGGTGGCGGGGCCGGCCCCCTGGGCCGAGGCGGTCGCGGTGCGCGGCAACACCATCGTCCATGTCGGTGACGCGGCCGGCGCGCTGGCGCTGGCCGGCCCGGCCACGCAGGTGGTGGATCTCCAGGGCCGGCTGCTGATGCCCGGCTTCGTCGAGGGCCACACCCACCCCTTCCTCGGCGCGTTCCTGACGTCCGGGGTCGACCTGCAGCGCGAGAACCTCGCCCAGGTCCTCGCGGCCATCGAGTCCTACGCGAAGGCGCATCCGACCGGGCCGATCCGCGGCTTCGGGTGGCGCGTCGACATGTTTCCCCCGGAGGGCCCCAACCGGGCCGAACTCGACGCCATCCTGCCGGACCGGCCGGCCTTCTTCTTCGCCATCGACGGGCACAGCCTGTGGGCCAATTCCAAGGCGCTGGCGATGGCCGGCGTCGACCGGGACACGCCCGACCCGATCCCGCGCTTCAGCTACTACGCGCGCGACCAGAAGGGCGACCCCACCGGCTACGTGCTCGAGGTCAACGCGGTCCTCGGGCTGGTCAACGCCGTGGAACCCATCAGCGTCGCCGCCATGGGCAGCCTGCTGGAGGGCTGGCTGCCCAAGGCCGCGGCCGCCGGCATCACCACGGTCTTCGACGCGGGCGTCCCGCCCGTCGGCAGCGATCAGGCCGCCATCATCGCGCTCTACGTGGAGGCCGAGAAGCGCGGCACGCTGCCGTTCCGCGTCTCCGCCTCCTACTCGGTGAAGTCGCTGCCGATCGACGACACGGTCGAGCAGTTCAACGCCGTGCGTCGGCAGGTCTCCGGCGAGCTCGTGCACGTCGACATCGTGAAGATCGTCGGCGACGGCTCGCAGGGCGGCTACACGGCGTGGCTGATCGAGCCCTACGCCGACATGCCCGACTCGACCGGAGGGTCGCCCTTCACCGAGGCGCAGTGGCACGACCTCGTCGGCGCGGTCGACGCGGCGGGCTTCGACGTCCACGTCCACGCCTGCGGCGAGCGGACCGCCCGCGTCGCCCTCGACGCCATCGAGAAGGCCGTGGCGAACAACCCGGCCCGCGACCGGCGGCACGCCATCGCCCACTTGGTCTATGTCGAGGACAGCGACGCGCCCCGCTTCGCCCGGCTCGGCGTGACCGCGCAGTTCTCGGCCAACTGGTCTTCGGCCGATCCCGACACGCTGCAGAACATGATGGCGCGCTACGGCGCGCGTCGCGCCAGCCGGATGTACCGGACCAGGACGATCCTGAAGCAGGGCGGGCGGGTCTCCTTCGGCACGGACTGGCCGGCGGCCGGCTACGTCTCGACCTACGAGCCCCTCACGTCGATCCAGGTCGGCGTGACGCGGCAGCTGGTCGGCCGGCCGGACGCGCCCGTGCTGAGCCCCGCCGACGAGCGCCTGACGGTCGCGGAGGCGATCCACGCCAACACGATGGGCGCCGCCTACCAGCTCCGCATGGACGACAGGATCGGGTCGGTGGAGGTGGGCAAGCGCGCCGACCTGATCGTCCTCGACCGCAACATCCTGACGATCGATCCGCACGAGATCCACCGGACCAAGGTCGCCCTGACCATGATGGACGGCGTCGTGCGGCACCGGGCCTGAGGAGCTGGCCGACCGGTCAGGGGCCCGGCGCGGCGCCGGCGGCCGTCCCGCCCGGATCCGCGAGCCGGTCCGCCACCAACCGGCAGAACGCCTCGGCCGCAGGCGGCATCGTCCGCCCGGCCTTCTTGATCAGGCAGACCGGACGCTCGAACAGCGGGTCGTCGATCGGCCGCGAACGGAGCAGGGGCTCGGCCCGGATCTCCCGCGCCGCGCCCGGGAGGATCGTCAGGCCGAGGCCGGCCCGGACCATGCTGACAGCGGTCATCATGTAGGTGGCCTCGCAGGCCACGCGGGGCAGGCGGCCCGAGCCGACGAAGGCGCGGTCGACCACCGCCCGCACGCTCGTGGCCGGGTCCATCAGGATCAGGGGGTGCTCGGCGAGCGCCGCGATCGTGACCCGGGGCAGCGCGCCGATCGGGTGATCGGCGGGATAGATCACGTGCAGGGCGTCGCGCGTCCGGTGCAGGACGCCGATCTCCGGATCGCGGACGTCGCCGCCGACGATGCCGAGATCCGCCTCCTCGTCGCGCACGAGGTCGAGCACCCGCTGCGCGATGACGTCCTTGATCCGAAACGTCACGGCGGGGTGCTCGGCGCGGAAGCGGACGATCGCGTCGGACAGCACGCTCGCCGCGAAGGACGGCAGCGTCGCGACGCGCACGACCCCGTGGCGCCGTGCCGCGAGGTCGCGGGTGTCGACCACCACGGCGTCGAGGTCGCGCAGCACCCGCTCGAACACGGGCAGCAGCTCGCGGCCGAGCCGCGTCGGCGCGACGGTGCGGCTGGTCCGGTCGAGGAGCCGCCCGTCGAGCATCTCCTCCAGGCGCTGGACCTGAACCGTCAGGGCGGGCTGCGACAGGTTCAGCAGGGCGGCCGCGCGGGTGAAGCTGCCGACCTGGACGACGGACACGAAGGCCCGGACTTGCCGCAGGCTGAGATCCATAATCTCAGGCTATCGCTGCGATCCGATCTTTTCAATTGTATCATGAAGCCGTCCGCCGTTTCCTGACCCGATACAGGCGCGGATCCGAACCACGCCGGCGCCAACGGGAGGAACGGATGCTGGCCCTGCTCGGCCTGTGCACGATCGCGCTGCTGCTCGCCGCCATCCTGACCAAGTGGATGTCGCCCCTCGTGGCGCTGATCGTCATCCCGGTCGCGGCCGCCCTGATCGGCGGGTTCGGATTCGACACCGGCAAGTTCGTCCTCGCCGGCCTGCAGAGCCTCGCGGGCGTCGTCGGCATGTTCGTGTTCGCGATCCTGTTCTTCGGCATCGTCAGCGATGCCGGGATGCTCGACCCGATCATCGACCGGATCCTCGCCCGGGTCGGCACCCGCCCCACCCGGATCGTGCCCGGCACCACCCTGCTGGCGCTGCTGATCCACCTCGACGGGTCGGGCGCGGTGACGTTCCTGATCACCATCCCGGCGATGCTGCCGCTCTACGACCGCGTCGGCATCGACCGGCGCGTCCTGGCCTGCGCCGCCTCGATGGCGGCGGGGGTGAATTTCCTGCCCTGGACCGGGCCGATGATCCGCGCCTCCGCGGCCCTCAAGCTGCCGATCCCCGAGATCTTCTCGCCCCTCGTGCCGGTACAGGCGGTCGGGCTCGTCTTCATCTTCGCCGCCTCGTACTGGCTCGGCCTGCGGGAGGAGCGCCGTCTGGCCCTCGTCCCCGGGGCGACGGGGTCCGCGGGGGCCGCGCCCGGCCCGGCCACGACCGCCCGGACCCTCAGCGACGCGGAGCGGGCCCTGCGCCGGCCCGACCGCTTCTGGATCAACATCGTCCTCACGGCCGCGGTCCTCGGGACGATGGTGTTCCTGGCCGAGAAGGTGCCGCCGGCGCTGATGTTCATGCTCGGCACGGCGCTCGCGCTGGTCATCAACTACCCGCAGGTCGACGCCCAGCGGCAGCGCGTCGACGCGCACGCCAGGGCCGCGATCCTGATGGCCTCGATCCTCCTCGCCGCCGGCGTGTTCACCGGGATCATGCAGGGCACCGGCATGCTCAGGGCCATGGCCCAGACGGCCGTCACCTTCGTGCCTCCCGAGATGGGGCGCCACATCCCGTTCGGGCTCGGCCTCGTGTCGATGCCCCTGTCGATGCTGTTCGACCCGGACTCGTTCTACTTCGGCGTCCTGCCGGTGGTGGCGGAGGTGGCCCACCAGCTCGGCGTCCCGCCGGTCCAGGTCGCCCAGGGGGCGCTGCTCGGCCAGATGACGACGGGCTTCCCCGTCAGCCCGCTGACGCCCGCGACCTTCCTGGTCTGCGGCCTGACCGGGATCGACCTCGCCGACCACCAGAGATTCACCTTCCCGTTCCTGCTGGCGGCCTCGGTGGTGATGACCCTCGCCTGCGTCGTCTTCGGCGTCTTCCCCATTTGAACCCCTCTGACAGCGGAGAGCGCGCCATGAGAACCGTCCGCCTCGGCGCCGGCGCCGGCTATGCCGGAGACCGCATCGAGCCCGCCGTCGAACTCGCCGAGCGCGGCGACCTCGACTACCTCGTGTTCGAGTGCCTCGCCGAGCGCACCATCGCGCTGGCGCAGCAGGCGAAGCTGCGCGACCCCGAGGGCGGCTACGATCCGCTGCTGGAGGCGCGCCTGCGGGCCGTGCTCGGGCCGTGCCGGGCCCGCGGCATCCGCATCGTCACCAACATGGGCGCCGCCAACCCGGTCGCCGCCGCCCGGAAGGCCGGGGCGCTCGCGCGGGAGATGGGCCTCGCCGGCCTGCGGATCGCCGCGGTGACCGGCGACGACCTGCTCGACGCGGTGCGGGCGGGCGACTTCGTCCTGGAGGAGAGCGGCGAGCCGGTCGCCGGCCTCGGCAACCGCGTCGTCTCGGCGAACGCCTATCTCGGCGCGGCGCCGATCGTGGCCGCCCTCGCGGACGGCGCCGACGTGGTCATCACCGGCCGCGTCGGCGACCCGGCCCTGTTCCTGGCCCCCCTGGTGCACGCCTTCGGCTGGGCGATGAACGACTGGGAGCGCCTGGGCCGCGGCACCCTCGCGGGCCACCTCCTCGAATGCGCCGGCCAGATCACCGGCGGCTACTTCGCCGATCCGGGCTGCAAGGACGTACCGGACCTCGCGCGCCTCGGCTTCCCCATCGGGATCGTGGCCGAGGACGGCACGGTCGAGATCACGAAGGTCGCGGGCTCGGGCGGCCGGATCAGCCTCGCCACCTGCAAGGAGCAGCTGCTCTACGAGGTGCACGACCCGGCGCGCTACATCCAGCCGGATGTGGTCGGCGACTTCTCCGAGGTCGAGATGGAGCAGGTCGGCCCCGACCGCGTCCGGGTGCGCGGCGCGACGGGCGCGCCGGCGACGGGCCTCCTGAAGGTCTCGGTCGGGTACGTGGATTCCTATATCGGCGAGGGGCAGATCTCCTACGCCGGGCCCGGCGCCCTGGCCCGCGGCCGGCTCGCCCTGTCGGTGGTGCGCGAGCGCCTCGCCCTCACCGGCGTGGCGACGACCGAGCTGCGCTGCGACCTGATCGGCGTCGACGCGCTCCACGGCGCGGCGCTGTCGGGCGGGCGGGAGCCCTACGAGGTCCGCCTGCGGGTCGCCGGGCGGACCGATACCCACGCCGAGGCCGTGCGGATCGGCAACGAGGTCGAGACGCTCTACACCAACGGCCCGGCCGGCGGCGGCGGCGCCTGGAAATCGGCCCGCGAGGTGGTGGCGGTGCAGTCGGTCCTCGTCCCGGCCGCCCTCGCCCGGCCGCGCGTGCACGTCGTTGAAGCCTGAGAGCCGGGAGACCCGAGGATGAAGCTGCGCGCGCTCGCCCATGCCCGCACGGGCGACAAGGGCAACACGTCGAACATCGCGCTGATCGCCTACGACGCGGCGGATTACGAGCACCTCGCGGCGCACGTCACGGCCGAGCGGGTGTGGGCGCATTTCCGCGGGATCGTGACCGGCGACGTGACCCGCTACGCGCTGCCGAAGCTCGGGGCGCTGAACTTCGTGCTCACGGGGGCGCTCGGCGGCGGCGTCACCCGCTCGCTCGCCCTCGACGCGCACGGCAAGGGCCTCGGCGCCGCGCTCCTCGATCTGGATATCCCGGACCTCGGCGCCGGCCGAGCCGCACGCGGAAGCCCGAGACCGTGAGGGTCGAGGCGGCCGCGGCCTGATCGCGATGCGGGTTCGAACCAGAGGCCGCCCATGACCGTTGACGGTCGTTCAGCGTGACCGTTCGAAGAGCCCAGATGGACCGCCCCCGCCGCGTCGGACTGCCCTGGTACACCCCGGAGCAGTACCCAGCCCTGCGCACCAGCCTCGCGGACGGCGCCAAGCTGCCCCCCGACTACGAGACCTGGCGCGTCGCCACGGAGCAGATGGAACGGGAGGTGCAGCGCAGCGGCGTCGAGGTCGTGCGCGTGCCGGTCGAGCCGGAGATCTTCGCGGCGTGGTGCGAGCGCGCCGGGCTCCCGCGCGACGCCGCGGCGCGCGCCCGGTACGCGGCCGCCGCGCTGGCGGCAGACTGGGCCGTCTGAGAGCGGGCGCCCAGCCGGGCCTCGATCCGGGCCTCGAGCCGGGCCCCGAGCCGGGCGTCGTTCGGCGGGCCCCCGCGCCCGCGTCACGGATCACGTCGATCCCGCCATCCCTGCCGGGTTGTCCTGCGAGGACTAGCACATCGCAGTAGAGAGGTTGCGCGCAACTCTTTTCTTCCGATCTCACGCGCCTCGTCCCGACGGGGCGGTCCGGGTAAATCTCGCAAATTAGAATTATTACATGTTGATTTTGTCTCTGATCTGCAACTGAACTGCCGTTATAGGCTCACAGGCGGGCTTGACCTATTGCGTTCCTGTGCGGCGGCCGCACAGATGGAGGTCTCGCAGCCGAATCCGACCGCGGCGGCTGCAGCGCCCAAGAGTTGCCTGCATGTGCGTCGATTTCGCTCCCGCTCCGTCCGATCGACCACAGAAGCGCCTCCCGTATTGGGGGCCGCTCCTGCTGTCGGCGGCCGTCGGTATCTCGTTGCCCGCCGACGAATTGGCCGCGCAGCCGGTGAGCGGCGGACAGACTGCTGTCACCCTCGACGAGATCCAGGTTGTCGGACAGGGAGGATTGTCGCCCAACACGGCGACCGGGCCGGTCAACGGTTACGTCGCCAAGGCGAGCGCGTCCGGCACGAAGACGGACACGCCGATCATCGAGACGCCGCAGACGATCAACGTCGTGGGCGCCCGTCAGATTCGCGACGAGGGGGCCTCGACGCTGGCCGAGGCCCTGGCCTACACGCCCGGCCTGAGCAGCCAAGCCGTGGGCGGCTTCGCCAAGGTCTCCGACGGCTTCACGATCCGCGGCTTCACCGTCGAGGCGGGCAATTCGGGGCTGCTGCGCGACGGTCTGAAGCTGCAATCGGGCGTCTATGACGGGACGCAGGAGCCGTACGGGCTGGAGCGCCTGGAGGTCCTCAAGGGCGCGGCGTCGATCCTGTACGGCCAGCTCTCGCCCGGCGGCATCGTCAACGCCGTCAGCAAGCATCCGCTCCAGACGCCGTTCAACGAGATGAATGTCAGCTTCGGCCAGTACAATCGCAAGGAAGTGTCGGGCGATTTCACCGGACCGCTCACCGACGACGGCGCGTGGTCGTACCGGCTGACCGGGCTGATCCGGAACAGCGACAGCTATCTCGCGTACACGCCCGACGACAAGCGCTACATCGCGCCCGCGATCACGTGGCGGCCGTCGACGGCGACCTCCGTCACGCTGCTCGGCTACTATCAGGAGATCCACACGCGCTTCCAGCCGCCGCTCTCGGCGGTCGGCACGCTGCTGCCCAACGGCCGGTTCCCCCGCTTCGCCATCGACCGGTTCTACGGCGAGCCCGCCTTCGACCGGTACGATTCCCGGTCGGGCGCGATCGGCTACCAGATCGATCACGCCTTCTCGGACTCGGTCCGGCTGCGCCACGCCCTGCGCTACTACCAGTCGGGGGTCGACTGGGACTACCTGACCCCGACATCCCTACTGGCGAACCGGCAGGTCGCGACGCGCGGCGTCAGCATGCGCAATGAGAACGCGACGGGCGTGGCGTCGGACACCTCGCTCGAGACGAAGTTCGTCATCGGCCCGACCGCGCACACGCTGCTGACTGGCATCGACTACTACCGCAGCTTCCTGAACTCGGAGCGCTACACCAACGGCACCGTCGGCAATCTGAACGTCTACGCCCCGGTCTACGGCCTGACCTACCCGCGGATCAATTACGCGATCAACACCGGCTCGAAGAGCCTGCTCGACCAAGTCGGTATCTACGTCCAGGATCAGGTCAGGTTCGACCGCTTCGTCTTCCTGGCCGGCGGCCGCCAGGACTTCGCGCGCACGCAGGTCCTCACCTACCGCACCGGCGCGCAGCTCGATCAGAACGACAGCGCCTTCAGCGGGCGGCTCGGCCTGCTCTATCTCGGCGATTACGGGCTGGCGCCCTACGTCTCCTACAGCCAGTCCTTCCAGACCTTCGCGGTCACCGACCGGAACGGAAATCCCTTCCAGCCGTCGCTCGGCGAGCAGTACGAGGGCGGCCTGCGCTGGGAGGTCCCGGGCGCCGACACCCTGCTCAGCGCCGCGTTCTACCGGATCAACCAGACGAACGCGCTGGTGGCGGACCCGGTCAACCCGGTCTTCAGCACGCAGGCCGGGCAGGTCCGCTCGCAGGGCTTCGAGGCCGAGGCGCGGACGAATTTCGGCCCGCTGGAGGCGGTCGCCTCCTACTCGTACACCGATGCCCGGCAGACGCGGACCACGGTCGCGGCGAACTTCAACCAGCGCCTCGACCTCGTGCCCTACAACCAGGCTGGCCTGTTCGGCACCTACGACATGGGCCTATTCGGGATCCCGGGCCTGCGGCTCGGCGGCGGCGTGCGCTACGTCGGCAGCTCGAACATCTCGGGCGCGACCTTCGACTCGCGCGCGGCGACCCTGTTCGACCTCGTGGCGCTCTACGATTTCGGCGTCGCCGACCCGAGCCTCAAGGGATGGCGCGCCCAGATCAACGCCCGCAACGTCCTCGACCATTCCTACGTCACCTGCGTCACGGTGAATGGCTGCCGGTACAGCGAGCCGCGCAACGTGTTCGGGACCCTCACATACCGGTGGTGAGCCTCTCGCCGGCGGTCGCCCCCACGCGGGGCGGCGGGTCCGGACGCGGCGGGACCGCGCCCGGGCATCCGCGTCGGACGGCCGCCGTGACCCCGCCAGCGTCGGCCCCGGCCGGATCGGCGCGCGGTCCCTGATCCGACGCATCCCTGCGCCCGCCGCGGACCGGACGCACCGCGCGCTCCGGGTCCCCGCCGCCGCCGCGGCCCCTCGTCCTGTCGGGATCGACGCGGGCCCTCGCGGAAGGGCCCGCGCCCGGATCAGGCTTCGGCCGCGTCGAGGGCCTCGGCGAACGCGTCCTGGAACGCGGTGCTCCGGAGGATGTCCAGGTGCCGCGCGCCGGGAATGATCCTCAGGTCCGCGACCGGCGCCAGCGCGCTCCAGTCGCGCAGGCGCTCCGGTCGCGTCAGCGAATCCGCGGCCTGGAAGACGTGCACGGGCCGCGCCAGCGGCGCGAAGGCGTGGCGCTTGGCCCGCACGCGCTTGTCCAGGAGGGCCCACAACTCGAACTCGCGCGCCGTCAGGTCGGGCCCGTCCGCGGGCAGCTCCGGGTTGTCGATGAGGTAGGCGTCGAGCGCCTCCCGCTCGTCCGCGTCCATGCGGGCGATCAGCCCGCGCCACTGCTCGGCCATCCGCGAGCCGTCCAGCCAGTCCGCGCGCCGCCGCGCGGCCAGCGCCCGCGCGTCCGCGACCAGAGCCCGCGGCGCCGCGAAGGGCACCGACTCGAACACGTCCACGAGGCCCAGGAAGTCGACGCGCACGCGCCCGTCGAGACGGCGCGCGGTCTCGTAGGCGAGGTCGCCGCCGGACGACCAGCCGACCAGCGCGCACCGGCCGCCCGGCGCGTGCGCGGCGATGCAGTCCGCGTAGGCGCCGCTCAGCGCGGGCACGTCGTACCCCTGCCAGCGCGCCTCCGTGTAGACGTGGCTGACGAAGCCGTGGACCGGCCGCTCCGGGCCGAGCCGCGCGGCCAGCGCGGCGAACTCGGTCGCGTTGGCGATCAGGCCGGGGACGCAGAAAAGCGGAATCCGTCCGCCCTCGCGGCGGAGATGGACGATCTCCGGCCCGCGCGGAGCCGCCGGCGCGACGCGTTCGGCGAGGTCGGCGAGGCTCTTCGCGCCGAGGATCTGGGCGAGGGTGAGGGTCTTGCCCCCCGCGACGCCCTGCCGGCGGATGCGCGCGAGCATCTTCAGGCTCAGGATCGAGTCACCGCCGAGGTCGGCGAAGGCGTCGTGGCGGCCGATCGCGGACGGATCCAGGCCGAGGAGGTCGGCCCAGAGGGCGGCGAGCGCCCGCTCCGTCCCGTCCCGGGGCGGATCCTTCCCGTCCGTCCCGCGCGCCGCCTCCAGCGACGCCAGGGCGCGCCGGTCGAGCTTGCCGTTGGGGGTCAGCGGCAGCGCGTCGAGCCGGGTCAGGCTCGTCGGCACGAGGGCCGGCGGCAGGCGCTCGGCGAGCCGGGCGCCGACCGCGGCGAGGTCGAGGTCCGGGTCGGCCACGACGTAGCCGGCGAGGCGCGGCCCCTCCGCCCCGTCGGCCTCCGGTTCGGCGAGCGCGATGACGGCGGCGTCGCGGATTCCCGGAAGGTCGCGCAGGGCCGCGGCCGCCTCGCTAGGCTCGACCCGGTGGCCACGGATCTTCACCTGGTCGTCGGCCCGGCCCACGAAGGCGAGGCTGCCGTCGCGGAGAAGCCGGACGCGGTCGCCGGTCCGATAGAGGCGCGCCCCGGGGCCGGCATGCGGGTCCGGAACGAACCGCTCGGCGGTGAGGCCCGGCCGGTCGAGATAGCCCCGCGCGACCTGCGGCCCGCCGAGGTAGAGCTCCCCCGTCGCGCCCGGCGGCACCGGTGCGAGGAATCCGTCGAGCACGCGCGCGCGGACGCCCGGGAGCGGCGTCCCGATGGGCGCGCCGCCGGCCCAGCGTCCGGCCCCGTCCTCCGGGCCGAGCGCACCGCCCCGGTGTTCCGCCCCCGCGCGGACCTCCTGGCACAGCGCGCCGACCGTCGCCTCGGTCGGCCCGTAATGGTTGACCACCCGGCAGCCGGGCTTCAGCGCGGCGATCCGGTCGACGAGGGGCCAGCGCAGCGCCTCGCCGCCGAGGATGAGGAGCCGTTCTGGCAGCGCGGCGGCGGGGTCGGCCGCCTGGAGCAGCGCGCCGAGGTGGCTCGGCGCGATCTTCAGGGCGTCGATCCTCCGGTCCCCGGCCGCGTCCCCACCGACCGCCGCGGCGAAGCGGTCGGGGTCGAGGGCGGTCTCGTGGTCGAGGAGGTCGAGTTCCGAGCCGCCGGCCAGCGCGCCGAACAGCACGGTGTTGCCCAGGTCGGCCGCCACGGTCGAGGCCATCGCGACGCGGCCGCCGGCGGGCAGGCCGACGCGCGCGAGCATTCCGGCCACGTACTGCGCGAGGCCGCCGCGGGTCACGACGACCCCCTTGGGCCGGCCCGTGGAACCCGAGGTGTAGAGGATGTAGGCCGCCGCGTCGGGATGCGGCGGCGCGGCCGCGAAGGGCGGGGCCGCCGCGTCCGCGGCCGGGTCGAAGCGCGCCGCGATCACCGGCCGGTCGGGCCGGTCGCCCGGAACCGGCTCGCCCAGGACGAGGCAGGCCCCGCACTCGGCCACGAGGTCGGCCCGGCGGGCGGCCGGGAGACCGGGATCGATCGGCACGTAGGCGGCGCCGGTCTTGAGGATCGCCAGGAGGCCGAGCACCCATTCGGGGCCGCGGCCGAGATGGAGGGCGACCCGCGTCTCCGGCCCCGCCCCGTCCGCGGCCAGCCGCGCGGCGAGGCGGTCCGAGGCGGCATCCAGCTCGGCCCGGCTGTGGGAGCGCCGGCCCTGCCGCAGGGCGGGCGCCTCCGGTGCCTCGGCCGCACGGGCGCGCCAGGCCGCGACCACGTCGGGCGCGACCCCGTCGAGCGCGGCCGGGTCCGTCGCCGCGGCCGGGGCGGGGCTCGCCAGCGCGTAGAGCGGGCGGTCGGGTTCGGCGACGGCCGCGGCGAGCAGCGTCGCGAAGGCCTCGGCCAGGCCCGCGACGGTCTCGGGGTCGAACAGGTCGCGGGCGAAGGCCAAGCGGCCGCACAGGCCCTCGGCGGAATCGACGAGATCGAGGCTGAGGTCGAAGTGGACGTCGCCCCCGTCGAGCCCGCGCAGCCGCATCGGCCGGCCGGCGAACCGGGCGTCGGGCGGGGGCGCGGCCTGCTCGGTGACCTTGACCTGGAACAGCGGGTGGAGCCCGGGCCGGCGCTCCGTCGCCGACGCCGCGACGATCCGGTCGAACGGCAGGTCGGCGTGCGCCTGGGCGGCCAGCAGCCGATCGCGGACCTGTCGGAGATGGACGCGGAACCCGTCGCGCGGGTCGACCCGCGCCCGCAGGACCCCGATGCCCGTCAGGTGGCCGACCATGCCGCGCGTCTCGGGCCGCGCGCGGTCGGCGAGCGGCAGGCCGACGCGCACGTCCGCGCCGTCGCCGTAGCGGGCCAGCGTCAGGGCGAACCCCGCGAGGGCAGCCATGAACGGCGTCGCGCCCTCGCGGCGGGCGAGGCTCCGCAGGGCCTCGCTCACTTCGGGCGGGATCCGGAACGCGTGGATCCCGCCCGAAGCGGCGCGCTCCGCGCGGCGGGGCCGGTCGAGGGGCAGCGGCGTCTCGGCCGGGGACGCGCCCAGTTCCGAGCGCCAGTACGCGGCTTGGCGCTCGGCCTCCCCGGCCTCGAGCCGGCCGTGCTGCCAGAGGGCGTAATCCGCGTACTGCACGGGCAGCGGCGGCAGGCCGTCGGCCCCCGCCTCCCGCGACCGGGCCGCGTACAGGGCGTCGAGGTCGCGCAGCAGCAGGGGGATCGACTGCCCGTCGGCGGCGATGTGGTGCAGGCCGAGCAGGATCCGGTCGGTGCCGTCCCCGAGGCGGTGCAGCTCGACGCGGAGCAGGGGGCCGGCCTCCAGATCGAACGGCGTGCGGGCCAGGGTCTCCGCGAGGGCGTCGCTGCCGGCGGCGTCGAGCCCCTCGCGGACCCGGATCGGGACCGGGGCGGCCGGGTGGACGCGCTGGCACGGCTCGCCCTGCGGATCCAGCCCGAAGGTGGTGCGCAGCGGCTCGTGGCGCCGCACGAGGTCGTCGACGGCGGCCTGGAGCCGCGCCGGATCGAGGGTCCCGGCGATCTCGACGATGCCGGTCAGGTTGTAGGCCGGGCTCAGTGGCTCGCGTTGCCAGGTCAGCCACAGGCCGCGCTGCGCCGCCGAGAGCGGCAGCGCCGTCCTGTCTCCGTCCGCCGGGACGATCGGCAGGGTGGCGAAGTCGATCCCGTTCTCGGCGAGCTTGGCGAGGAAGGCCCGGCGCTGCTCCGGCGCGAGCCGGGCGAAGCGTCGCGCGATCTGCGTGGCCTGAAGGGTCATGTCCGCGTCGCTCCTGCCGCCGTCTCGATCGCGTCGAGCCAGCTCTCCATGTCGGTGAGGTCGGCCGCCCCGGCCCCGCCGGTGCTGCCGTCCGCGTCGATCCGGGCGGCCAGATCCGCCAGAGTCGGGTGATCGAAGACCGCGCGCAGCGGCAGGCGCGGTCCCAGGCTCTCCTGGACGGCGGCGACGAGCTTCATCACGAGGATGGAATCGCCGCCGCGCTCGAAGAAGGTGTCGGAGCGGGCGACGGCGTCGGGGCCGGGCAGGCCGAGCACCGCGGCCCAGAGATCGGCGAGGCGCCGCTCGGTCGCCGTGCGCGGCGGGTCGGCGTCCCGGGCGGGCACGTCCGCGTCGGGCTCGGGCAGGGCGCGGGCGTCGAGCTTGCCGCTCGTCGAGAGCGGCAGGGCGCCGAGCAGGACGATCGCGGCCGGCACCAGGGCCTCGGGCAGGTCGCGGGCCAGGGCGCGGCGCAGCTCCTGACGCGAAAAACGGTCTTGTGCAGGATGGTGTCGTGGGCACCGACGCGCAGGTGGTCGGCCATCCAGGCGAGGCGGTTGGCGAGGGCGGCGTGGGTGTTGGCGCAGGCCTTGGGGGTGCCGGTGGAGCCGGAGGTGTGCAGGACGTAGGCGAGCGCGTCCGGGTGGGGGGCGCGGGTGCGGGGCCGAACGGGCCGGGCGCTGTCTTCGTCCGCGTCGGTATCCGGATCGGCGTCCGGATCGGCGTCGAGGACGAGGGGTGAGCGCCCTGCGGCGTCGGCGAGGTCGGGGTGTCGATCGGCGAGTTCGGGCTGGGTGAGGAGGAGGTCGGCCTCTGCGGCGAGGGCGGCGAGGCGGGCTGCGGGCAGTTCGGGGTTGAGGGGGAGGATGGCGGCGCCGGTCCTGAGGACGGCGAGCCAGGCGGCGGGCAGGTCGCAGGTGCGCTCGAGGAGGAGTCCGACGACTCGCTCGGGTCGGGCGCCGGCGCGGGCGAGGCGTCGGGCGATGGCGGTGGCGCGGGCGTCGAGGCCGGCGCGGGTCAGGCTGGTCCGGGCGTCTGTGACGGCCGGGGCGTCCGGGTCTTGCGCGAGATGGTCTGCGAAGGCGGCGAGGACGTCGCCGGCGCCGTCCGGGTAAGCCCGGGCGGTCGCGTTCGCCGACCCGATCACCGCCCGGTCGCTGTCGGGCAGCGGCGGCGGCAGCGCCCCGAGCGGGGTTGCCGGGTCGGCCTCGGCCAGGGCGGCGAGCTGGGCCACGAAGGCGGCGAGCAGCGCCTCGGCATCCGCGGGCGCGAGGCGGTCGGCGGCGTAGCTCAGGCGCAGGGCCAGCCGCGTCCCGTCGGGGCCGGTCTCCGGGTGGACCACCAGGGTGACGGGGTAGTGCGTGGTCTCGGCGACGATGGCCGGGCCGAGGCGCAAGGCGTGCGGGTCGGCAGCGTCGCCGTCCCCGTTTCCGTCGCCGTCCCGTCCGTGGCGCGCGGCGGCGAGGGCGGCGTCGACGGGGTAGTTCTCGAACACCACGAGGCTGTCGAACAGGCCGCCCGTCCCTGTGCCCGTGCCCGTGCCCGTGCCCGCGGGGCCGGCGAGGCGCTGGATGGCGGCCAGGGGCAGGTGGCCGTGCTCGCGCAGGCCGAGACCGGCCTCCTGCACGCCCGCCAGCCACGCGCCGAGCGGCCGGGCCGGGTCGAGGTCCACGACCACCGGCAGGGTGTTGATGAACAGCCCGAGCACGGTCTCGGCCCCGGGCAGGTCGGCCGGGCGCCCGGCCACGGTCGTGCCGAAGGCGACGCGCGTCTGCCCGGTGCGGGCGGCCACGAGCCGGGCCCAGGCGGCCTGGACGCAGGTGTTGAGGGTGAGGTGCGCGGCCCGGGCGCGGGCGAGCAGCCGCCCGGCGGCGGCCGGCGGCACCCGGTGCCGGACCTCGCCGTGATGCCGGACTTCGCCAAGATGCCGGACCTCGCCGTGCCCGGGCGGGCGCTGTCCGTCTCGGGCGCCGGGCGTGCCGGGCGTGCCGGTCGTGCCGGGCGGGTCGAAGGTGTCGGCGAGGCGGGTGGGGGCGTCGAGGCCGGCGAGGGCGTCCTGCCAGAAGCGCTCGGCGGCGGCCCGCGGCTGGCGGGCGAGCCAGGCGAGGTAGTCGGCGAAGCGTCCTGTGACGGTCTCGGGCTCCTCTCCGCGGTAGCGGGCGAGCACCTCGGCGACGAGGCGTGCGGTGCTCCATCCGTCGAGGATCAGGTGGTGGACGGTGAGTACGAGGTGGTGGCGGTCCGGTCCGGTGCGGACCAGGACGAGGCGCAGGAGCGGGGCCCGGGCGAGGTCGAAGGGCCGGGCGCGCTCCTCGTCGGCCAGGGCGGCGAGGCGGGCGGCGAGGCGCGCGGCGCGGGCATCCTCGTCCGGGGCGTCCTCGTGCGGCGCATCCTGGCTCGACGGCTCCCCGGTCCAGTCGAGGCGTGCGAGGGGCAGGGGCACGGGGTCGAGGACGGCCTGGAGGGGCGGGCCGCCGGCGGGGTCGAGGATGGCGGTGCGCAGGACGTCGTGGCGCTCGAGGGTGGCGCGGACGGCGCGGGCGAAGCGGTCGGGATCGAGGGGTTCGAGGTCGAGGCGGACTTGGTTGCGGTAGGCCGCATCCCCGGGGGCGAGGCGGGCGTGGAAGAGCAGGCCCTCCTGCAGGGGGGTGAGCGGGTAGAGGTCGGCGAGGCTGTCGGGGTCGAGGGTACCGGCCGCGCGGGCGTCGGCCAGGAGTGTGTCGAGGCCGGGTTGGTCGAGGCGGGCGAGGGGCAGGTCGGCGGGGGTGGGCCGGCGCGGGGTGCCCGGGTCGGCGCAGTGGGCGACGAGGGCCTGGAGGGTGTGCCGGGTGTCGCGGGCGATGGCGGCGATGGCGGCGGCGTCGTGGCGGTCGGGGCTGAAGCGCCAGGCGAGGTGGAGGCGGCCGGCGCGCACGAGGGCGGTGAGGGTGAGCTCGGCGCCCGCGGGGCTGTGGGGGGCGCGCATGGGCCCCGCGCTCTCGGGGGCGAGGGCGAAGGGCGCGTCGGGGTCGGCGCGGTCGGCGTCGATCTGGCCGAGGTAGTTGAGGAGGATGCCGGGCTCGGGTGCCGCGGCGATGCGGTGGCGCAGGTCCGCGACGGGGCCGTGGCGCAGGAGGTCGTGGCTGAGATCGGGCTGGGGCAGGGCGCGGCGGGCTTCCTTGACCCGGCAGAGAGCGCGGCCGAGGAGTGGACCGAGGGCGAGGCCGTGGGCGGCGTCGTCCGGCGGCAGGTCCGGCGGCAGGTCCGGCTCGCCGCCGAGGGGGTCGAGCCGCAGCGGCACCAGCGTGGTGAACCAGCCCACCGTCCGGCTCAGGTCGTGGCGCGCCGCCTCGCCGGCCGCGTCCGCCAAGCTGTCCGCCAAGCTGTCCGCCAGGGCGTCGGCATCGCGACCGTGGCCCTCGAGCACGACGCGCACGGCTCGCCCGCCGCAGCGGCGCGACACCGCCACCGCGAGCGCCGCGAGCAGGAGTTCGTCGGGGCGCGTGCGGTAGGGCCGGCCGGCCCGGCGCAGGAAGGCGTCGGTGGTGTCGGCGTCGAGGCTGTCGGCGATCTCGGTCTGGGCGGATTCGACGTTGGGGGCGTCGGGCCGCGCAGGTTCGAGGCCCCATGCGGGCGGCGCGAGCTGCGCCGCCCAGGCCTCGGCCCAGGCGCGGCGGCGGTCGGCCTCGGCCGGATCCCGGGCCAGGGTGTCGAGGTGCCGGGCCCAGGCGGGGAAGGAGGTCGCGGGCGCCGGCAGGGTCCGCCCCGCGAGGACCAGGGCGAGATCCGCCACCAGGATGCGCCAAGAGACGGCGTCGACCACGAGGTGGTGGGCCACGAGGAGGAGGCGCTGCCCGCCGTCCGGGGCCGGATCGACCAGGACGGCGCGCAGCACCGGTCCGCGGGCGAGGTCGAGGCTCGTCTGCGCGGCCTCGGCCAGCGCCGCCAGGGCGGCCGCGTCCCGGGCCTCGCGGCGCCACAGCGACTCGGCGGCCGCGACGGCGTCGGCGGCGGTGCAGGTCTGCCGCCAGCCGCCGTCGGCCGCCTGCGCGAAGCGCAGCCGCAGGGCCGGATGGGCGGTGGACAGCGCGGCGAGCGCCTCCGCGACGCGGTCCGCCGCGAGGCGCGCCCGCGGGACGAGCAGCACGGCCATGTTCCAGTGCGCGCGCCGCGGCATCGGCGCGGCCAGGAACCAGCTCTGGATCGGGGTCAGCGGCACCGGGCCGGCCTCGAGGCCCGGATCGGTCGCCGCGTCGCGCGCGGGGAGCGCCGGGCGTGCGCCCTGGCGCTCGGCGTGCGCGGCGAGGGCGGCGAGGCTCTGATGGGTGAACACGTCGCGGGGGGTGAGCGTCAGGCCGGCCTGACGGGCGCGCGTGACGAGCTGGAGGGCGAGGATGGAATCGCCGCCGCGCTCGAAGAAGGTGTCGGAGCGGGCGACGGCGTCGGGGCCGGGCAGGCCGAGCACCGCGGCCCAGAGATCGGCGAGGCGCCGCTCGGTCGCCGTGCGCGGCGGGTCGGCGTCCGGGGCGGGCGCGTCCGCGTCGGGCTCGGGCAGGGCGCGGGCGTCGAGCTTGCCGCTCGTCGAGAGCGGCAGGGCGTCGAGCAGGACGATCGCGGCCGGCACCAGGGCCTCGGGCAGGTCGCGGGCCAGGGCGCGGCGCAGCTCCTGCGGGTCGGGGTGCGCGCCCGGCGCGGGCACCGCGTAGGCCACGAGCCGCGCGGGGCCGTCGGGTTTGCGGCGGGCGAGGACGGCGGCCTGGGCGATGCCGGGCTGCGCGCGCAGGGCGGCGGCGACCTCGCCGGGCTCGACGCGCTGGCCGCGGATCTTGACCTGCTCGTCGGCGCGTCCGCGGTAGTCGAGGGCGCCGTCGGGGCGGCGTGCGGCGCGGTCTCCGGTGCGGTAGAGGCGCGCGCCGGGCCTTCCGAACGGGTCGGGCACGAAGCGCTCGGCGGTCAGGCCGGGGCGTCCGAGATAGCCGCGGGCGAGGCCGGTGCCGCCGATGTAGAGCTCGCCCACCACCCCCACCGGCACCGGGTGCAGCGCGTCGTCGAGGACGTGGAGCTGCGTGTTGGCGATCGGGTGCCCGATCGGCACCCGCGGGGCGTCCCGCTCGGGCCCGCAGGTCCAGGCGCTGACGTCGATGGCCGCCTCCGTCGGCCCGTAGAGATTGGCCAGGTCGGCCCGGCTCTGGGCGCGGACGGCGGCCGCGAGGTCGGGGGCGAGCGCCTCGCCGCTGCACACGATGCGGGACAGGCTCGAGCAGGCGGCGAGCCGGCCGGACGCCAGGAACGCCTCCAGCAGGGCGGGCACGAAGTGCACGATCGTCACCGCGTCCCGCCGGATCAGGGCGGCCAGCGCGTCCGGATCGCGGTGGGCCTGCGGCGGCGCCATGACGAGGCGTGCGCCGCTGACGAGGGGCAGGAGGATCTCCCAGACGGCGACGTCGAAGGAGACCGGGGTCTTGTGCAGGATCACGTCGGCGGGGCCGACCGCGAAATGGGCCCGCATCCAGGCGAGGCGGTTGGCGATGGCGGCGCGGGTGTTGGCGCAGCCCTTGGGCGTGCCGGTCGAGCCGGACGTGTAGATGAGGTAGGCCAGGGCGTCCGGGTGCGGCGCCGCGGCCGGCAGGGCGGGATCGTCCGCCGCCTCTGCCAGATCCGGGGTGAGGATCTGCAGGTCCGGAAGCTCCGCCGGCCCGGGCATCCGCGCGGCCGGGCCGGACTCGGTGACGAGGAGGCGCAGGGCCGCCTCTCGGGCGGTCGCGACGAGGCGCGGGCGCGGCAGCTCGGGGTTGAGGGGCAGGATCGCGGCCCCCGTCTTGAGAACGGCGAGCCAGGCGACGAGCAGCGCGCAGGACCGCTCCAGCCCGACGCCGACCAGAGTGTCGGGACCGGCCCCGGCGCGGGCGAGGCGACGGGCCAGCGCGGAGGCCGCGCTGTCGAGGGCGCGGCGGGTGAGCGCGCCCTGCCCGTCGGTCACCGCGATCGCGTCCGGGTCGTGCGCGCGGTGGTCTGCGAAGGCGGCGAGGACGTCGCCGGCGCCGTCCGGGTAGGCCCGCGCGGTCGCGTTCGCCGACCCGATCA